>JAAFHJ010000268.1 GCA_013298325.1 Myxococcales bacterium
CGGCGATACCGGTGCGCCGGTGGTCGTCTGGGATCCGAATGCGCTGCCGCTCGGTGGGGGGGCGTCGCCGGCAGGCGTCCGCGCGGCTGAACTCCTCGCCGCCCCGCCCGGGAACACCTCGAAATCATTGCCTCCTCCCGCCCTCGAAGCCGCCCGCGCCGCCCTCGCGGAGGCTCTTGCGCGACCGGCACTCCTCCCAGCGACGACGCTCGCGAAGGGGGGCAGTCCGCTCCCCTCAACGTCGCCGTCCTTGGAGGTCGCCGTCGTGCGCGCCCGCGGGGAGGCCCTGGTCTCCGGTGCCCGGGGCCCGCGCGTCGGAAACTTGGTGCACCAACTATTGCAGTATGCACCAACGTTCCTCGCCGAGGATCCGAGCCTGGAGCCGCTCGCGCGCGCCCTGGCCGGGCGGCTCTCCGCGACTGACGAGGAACGCGTTGCAGCCCTCGGCCGGGTACGAAAGGCGCTCGCGCACGCCGCCTTTGACGCGCTCCGAACCGCGCTCGAAGTGCGTCGTGAGCAGACGGTGGTTCTGCCCGCGGATCGGCACTCCTACGGCACTGTGGACGTCGCCTATCGCGACGCCGATGGGTGGGTCGTTGTCGACTACAAGAGCGACGCCGACCCTATCGCCGACACGCGCCTTGCCGCCTACCGGGAGCAGCTCGCGCTCTACACGGCCGCCTTTTCGGTCCCCGGCGGGGGCCCGGTCCGCGCGGTGATCCTGCTCGTCTAGCGGCCTATATTAGCCTAATCAAAATCTAGCTGACAGCTTGATTTTGATAAGTAAGTACGGTCTGTTAGGCTCGTTTTGTGAATGCCAGTTGAGTTCGTGTGCATGCATGATGCACAAAAGTTTGCCCGCGGTTCCCCCAAACCTGGCCCGAATCGCCCGCGATGCCGGCGTTTGCTGCCTCTCATCCCGCCGCTCCTCCCAAATCTCCCCCGTTCGACCCCGAAACGCCAAACTCAAGACGCGCGGAAACAGACCCTCTTTCGAGAGCTTCTTCCTCACTTTTCAATTCCGGGCCGGGCGCAGTTGTCTCCCTGCGAAACGCAGGATCGGAGACCGCGTCGTCGTCGTGCTTAAGCCGCGGGCAACGGCACGTACACCTCACGCCGGTAGCCGTAGGTGAAGTGCATTTTCCCCGTCCCCGCGGGGAACGTGACGCGCCGTTTGCCAGCCTTCACCGCCTCCAACGCGGCTCGGTACGCCTTCCGAAAGGCCCGCATTTCTGCGATCAAGCGCTTCGCCGTCGCCAAGTCTCCCGCCGTCGTCAATCGCGGGACACGCCCGCCAAATTTCTCATAGGTCTTCGCGCGGGAATGCGGATTCGTCG
This sequence comes from Myxococcales bacterium, assembly GCA_013298325.1. Classification (GTDB taxonomy): domain Bacteria; phylum Myxococcota_A; class Polyangia; order Polyangiales; family Polyangiaceae; genus JAAFHJ01. The sequence continues at coordinate 1,338 of JAAFHJ010000268.1, forward strand.
CGAGTACCCGCTGCCGCCCCGCGAAGTTTCCTGAATGACGGCGCCGCGCCGCCTTGATCTTCTTCGAAAGATGGGACGCCACCTGCATTGCCATCTCGGTTACGCTCCCAAAGAGTTCCACCGCCTCCTTTGGCGCTCCGATGCGAAACTTCACCGTTGGCGCATTGGTTTTGTCATTCTGAGCCAGGTACTCGCGAGGCCGCGCGACGTCCGTCGTTGCCCCAAAGAGATCCTCGACGGAGGAGATCATCCCCGGCCATTCTTCCGGCGACGCCACCAGCCCCGCCTCGACGGGATTCGCCATCGCATACGCGATCTTGTCGGCGATCGCGGTCGTGCCTTCGAGGCGGTTGTAGGTACCGTCCGGCTTGTCAAAGACGTTCGACGGGAGCCCGTAACGGACCTTCACCGTATCGGCGAGCAACTTGTTCCGCGCTTGAAGGAACTGGGAGATCTTCCCCGAACGATCAAACAGCACTTCGTGGATATGGTTCGACATCACACAAACGGCGATCACCTCAATGCCGTAGCGCTCGGCGTACCGCGCCGTCGCGTATTGATAGAGCTGCGCGACGCTTGACGAGTGTTTTCGGTTGCTTGGGTGGTTTGGTGTCAGTTTGTGCGCGCGCTCGACGCAGCGTCGGGTGACTTCGTAAAAGGTGCCGGGGAGGTACCGTTTGGCTTTCGACATGGCCGCCACCCCCCAGGGGGCGTGCCAACGCGAATTTCCTGCAAATCGGAGCATTCACGCGCGGATCGGGGGTGGCCCCGACCGAATTTGCCTGGCCCGGGCCAGGGGGGCAGCGTGACGGAACGGGTAAAGGCGGACGTCGCGCGTCGCGGAGGAAGATCAGGGACTTGGGCTGCGCTACCGTCTCGGTGATGTCTCGCGCCGCCGTGCTTGTCTCTCTCTTTGCCGTCGCCTGCTCGCCGGGCCGTTCCTCGCCGATTTTGCCGCGTGCCGCTCCGCCCACCTCTTCCGCGGCAGCGTTGGAGCTACCCGCCGAGGAGGAACCGGCGGAACCGCTCGGCGAACCGGTCAACGTGCTTTGGGGCGGGCCGTCGAGCATCGCCGTTTCGTCCAATGCCAAGGGGGGGGCGCCCGTCGGCGCTTGTCGACGGCGTCGCGGCGACCGCTTGGGAAGCGGCCGTCGGCGATACGCCTGGCGCGGCGATCTCGTGCGTCGTTCCGTCGGGGACGGCGATCACCGAGCTTGTACTGACCGCCGGCTTCGATGGCACGTCGCCCGCCGGAAAGGACCTCTTTTCAAGCCATTCCCGCGCTCGGAAGGTCCGTATCACGGCGCTCCCCGGCACGACGTTCCCCACGTTTGAGTGGACGCTCGACCCAACGCTCCGAACGCCGCAACACGTTCCGCTTTCGGTGCCGGCCCATCGTGAGGAGGGGGCCCGTCCGTCGGCGTCGACCAGCAATTTAGATGGCGGGGGCGTCGCCGGAGACGGCGGGCCTCGCTTTGAGGGCCCGCTCGCGTTTTCGGTGCTCGTTCTCGAACGTGACGAAGGCGGGCCCCCGTCAAAGTGGGCCCGCCGTCTCTCGCAACGCCGCTCCCAGCAATTTCGCTGGCGGTCGCGAACGGACGGGCCCCCTCCACAGGGGCCGAGCCCGCTGCCGCTCGCCCTCTCAGAGTTCGCCGTCCTCGGTCACCTCGGCACGCGCTGGAAGGCCCCCGAGCCACCCCAGCGTGACGGTTGGCGCTCTCGCGCCTCTGCCCGAACGTCCGCCCGGTGCCTTCGACGGTTTCGTCGGGCACCTTGCGCGCAACGTCGGTTTGGAGAACCCCTGCACCGCCTACGAGGAGGCGGTTGAGCCCGCCCTGCAGCGCGCTTCCGACGACTTCGAGGCCGCCCTCTCGCCCATCCCTGAGTACTCAAAGGGGTCGCTGCCCGAAAAGCCCTGGTGCCTGTCCGGCCCCACCACTGTGGCAGCGAGGGGGCCGGGCAAGTCTCGAAAATTAGGCGCAAACGCGGCTCCGAAGACGCCCCCGACGACCGTCGCGCTCGTCGATCTTGAACTGCCCAATGACATCGCGCGTGTCCTCCGCGTGGACCTCCCCCAGGGGAGCGCCTTCCTCCGCGGGAGCGCCGTCTGCGGCGACGTTATCGCGGAGGACAAAGGAACGAATTTGCCCTGTTCGGACGGCGATCAGACGGTGAGTTCGCAAATTACCGCGGCGACGGTTTCCGACGATGCACTCACCGTTGATGTCACGGTAACGGTGCCGAACAAGGGCGATGGCTCGGCAAAGCGCCCTACAAAAAATGCGGAAATCCGCGTGATCACCTTTTACTGTCCCCTCGATTCTACGCCGCTCGGATGCCGTCGGAGCGAACGCGTGAGTACGCCACTGGTCAAGTAATCACGAAGGGATCGTTGTTGGTGACAATGTCGGCCTGTGAGGACGTAAATAGCGGTGACTCATTCGCCAATTTTGGGGTGCATCCAGCACGGATTTGCCGAACGAGCCTACAGCGGAATATTTGAGACCGCGCACGGTTCCTTTACGACCCGCTCGAACGCGAATGCCACGCAGAGCTCTGGATTCACAAGGTCTGCTTCGTCCTCTTCCGTGGAAAACGGGATTGCTTCCGATGAAAATTCTCCGAAGATGGTGGCAAAAAATGCACGGCCATCGTCTCTATATCGCCGGCTTCGTACTCCTCATTATCGGGATCATTCTTGCAGATGTATTCTTGTATCCCATACGTTTTGGAGTGACTTATCGATGATGCTCTTGATTGTGTCAGCCGTTTTTTTTGCACCTCCGAAGAGTCCGACGAGGAAGTTTGTTTTGAGGGTGCCTGCGCAAAGACTGCCCCCCCGACGAGGCGAGGGGCGAAATGGCCTACGATTCTTTTCGGGAATGACCGTTCATACTCGCGGAAGATCGCCCCCGAGACTCAATGCAGCCGCGTCTCCAGGAGTTCGCGGAGTTCGGCGGCGGTTTCGCGGACCGTCGGCGAGCCGACGACCCCGGCGAGGGCGCTCGTCGCTTCGATGACCAAGGCATGCTCTTCCCAAGGAATTTCCATCGGATCGAGCGGGGCAGGGGGCACCGTAAAGGCAAGGGCGGGGAGCTTTGCGCCATATTCGCGGGCGACCGCAAGCAGGGCGGCGACGCGCGGGAGATCGAGGAAACCGTCCGCCCAGGCGATCGCGGCGAGGGCCGACGGGAGCGATGCGTGGGGAGGGATCGGGGTGAGGCGTGCGCTGGTGTTCATGGGCGGTTGCTCCGCAGCATCCGGGCCAATTCAAATTCCCTGCGAAATGAGCGTTTTTCATTGAAGTCCCCCCTGGCCCCGCGCCGTTTTGCCTGGCCCGTGCCACCCCCCCAGCGGCCATATGCGCTAGGAGGGGATGCGATGTCTGGAGCTCTTCCGCCGGAACTAATCGCCCGCGCCCGCGATCGCGCCGAACGCCCCGGCGCCACGCAACCAGCCGCACCTTTGGCCGCCGGACGACCCGGTGCCGATACGCGCCCGTGGGCGACCTTTGCGCTTCTCGGGACGCTTGCGGTCGCTTTCGCGGGGCAAACCGCCCTCCTCGGCACGCTCGGCCCGTCGGCGGCCGCCCTCTATCGCATCGGCGGGATGCAGGCTGATGCGCTCCGCGCCGGGGGCTGGGAGCGGCTCTTCGTCGCTGCGCTCTTGCACGGCGGGCTCGCTCATTGGCTGATGAATTCCTACGCTCTTTGGAGCATTGCCCCTTTTGTGGAGCGCTTCCTCGGTCGCGGCTGGCTCGTCGTCGTCTTCACGGTCGGCGCCGTGAGCGGCGGTCTCCTCGGCGCCCTGTTCCACGGGCCGTCGGTCGTCTCGATCGGCGCTTCTGGAGGAATTACAGGTCTCTTCGCGGCAGGACTCCTCCTCACGTTGCCGTTTCCGGCGATGGCCCGCGCCGCAGCGACCGGAAAACTAGCGAGTCTGCGCGGGGGGCTTGTGCGTGCATTGCTCTTCGCATTTCTGCCATTGTTGATGAAGAATTCGGGCATTGACGGTTTTGCCCATCTTGGCGGCGCGATCGGCGGTGCGTGCGTGGCGCTTCCGCTCCTGCTCCGCCGCGAGGCACCGAAGCAGGCGGGCAATGCCCTCGCCGCGCTTTGCGCGATCGCCTTCGTCGCCGCTCTTGTGAAAGTTGCGCTCTACACCGATTTTTCTGCGCCATGAACTGGGAGCCGCTGCGCTTCGACGGGCGCCCGTTCGCCCCTCTCGCCGATGTCCTGGCCGACCCGCTCTTCCGCGGTCCGTGTCTTCCGCCGGTCGCCACGTGGCCAACCGTCGCTGGCGTCCGCTTCGAGAAGGAAGTCCGGCGCCGGCGCGGCGAAAGCTTCCTGCCGAGCGACCTCTACGACGGCCAAATCGTGACCCGCGCCGTCGTTCCGAGTCGTGAAGAAAACCTTCACGATCTCTTCAACATGGTTGCCTGGCGCGCGTTTCCCAAAGCGAAAGCGGCCCTCCACCGGCGCCAGTACGCGGCCCTTTGTGAGGCGCTCGGCGACGCCCCGCGAACGACGCTTCCGAATCGGCGCCTGCCGATCCAGGACCGCCTCACGCTCCTCGACGAAGCATCTTTCGTCCTGCCGGTCTCGCCGACCTGGGACCTCTCGCGCCCGCTCACCCGCGAGGACGTCGGCGACCTTGCGCCGCGCCTGATCCCCTTCGGCCATGGCCTCGTCGAATTTCTCTACGACGGGCGAGCGGGCGATGGCCGTGGCTTCGTCGTCCCCGTCCCGATGCCGACGGCTACCGACGACCGAGGTGCCGTCGACGAGGCGATCGCTGAACTCGTTGCGAGCGACCGTCTCCCGATGGGGCGGCGTCTCGGCTTCAGCTTCTGCCGGTCGCTGATCGGTGTCTAAGGAAAAGGCCCGAAACTCGTGGAGTTTCAGGCCTTTGGTCCTCGAAGTGCGGACGATTACTTCGCCGCTTGCGCCTTCAAGAGGTCGCGGATTTCCGTGAGGAGAACCTGCTCGACCTTGTCCTTGGCCGCTTCCGCTTCGGCCTTCTTCTTGTCTTCCTCGGCCTTCTTCTTGTCTTCTTCGGCCTTCTTGTCGTCTTCGATCTTCTTTGCGGCGGCCGCCTTCGCATTCGCCTTCTCCATCGCCTTCTGGATCGCCGAAACGATGATGAAGAGGACGACAGCGATGATCAAGAAGTCGACAATGACGCCGACAAAAGCTCCGTATTTGAGCTCCGTCGCGACCATCTTGCCGTCGGGGCCGGCGATCTCCTTAAGGACGAGCCCCTTGTTCTTCCAATCCGGGTTCGGAAGGGCGACCGCGACGAGCGGCATGATGATGTTGTCGACGAGACCGCTGACGATCTTGCCGAAGCCGGCGCCGATGATGGTACCGACGGCGAGGTCGATAACGTTGCCCTTAAAGGCGAATTTCTTAAAGTCTTCTACGACGGACATAGCTAAATAGTCTCAGTGGTTAGGAACGGGAACGCCCGTCATCGAATCGTTGCGCTGCCCGACGCCGCGCCGGTGCTGCCGGAGGTCGTCG
>JAAFHJ010000269.1 GCA_013298325.1 Myxococcales bacterium
GCCCTCGCAAAGAACCTCACGCTGAAGCCCGGCCAGCTCCTGGCCGACGACGCCTTCCCGGCCGGCGAGTTCGTCGCGCCGAAGAGCCCGGAAGAGGCGAAGGCGGCCAAAGGGGCCAAGCCCGGCAAAACAGGCCCACAAGCGACGCCGACCGGCTCCGAATGGGCCGGGGCCGTCGTTGCCTACGCGGACGGCGCCTGCTCGGGGAACCCGGGGCCGGCCGGTTCCGGCGTCTATTTGCTCCGCCCCGATGGGTCGCGCCGGGAGGAGTTCGTCTACCTGGGCGTCGGTACCAACAACGTCGCGGAACTTACGGCGATTTTGAAGGCTTGCGACGCCGTCGACGACGACATCCCCCTCGTGATCCACACCGACAGCCAGTACTCGATCGGCGTGCTTGTGAAGGGCTGGAAGGCGAAGGCGAACCAGGAGCTCATCGTCTCCGTGAAGGCGGCGATCGCCCGGCGGGACCACTTCAAGCTGCTCTACGTCGCCGGACACGCTGGAATTTCCGGCAACGAGCGCGCCGACCAGCTCGCCCGCGAGGCGGTCTCCACCCGGAAGAGCGGCGCCCGCGAGAGCAAGCCTGCATCCGCCGGCGAACCGACGGAACTTCCGTAGTAGACGCACGCGCCGTGCCCCCGAGCATCCCCGGCTACGAGATCCGCGCCCCCCTCGGGAGAGGGGCGCTCGCGGAAGTCTATGCGGCGACCGATCGCCGTGGGCGCGCCGTCGCGCTCAAAGTGCTCCGGGAGACCTTCGATCGCGCCTCGCCCCTCGCCGAGCGCCTCCGCCACGAAGGGGAGATCCTCGCCGAGCTGACGCACCCGCGCATCGTCTACCTCCTCGATTCGTTCTCGCTCCGCGAAGATCGCACCGGCGAAACCGCCGTAAATGAAGAGATTTCCGAGCCGGGGCGCCCCGTCTTGGTGCTGGAGGAGGTCGTCGGGAAGAGCCTCGGAGCCCACCTCTCCCAACGACGGACCTTGGAACCGGCGGTCGCGATCGCGGTGGCGCTCGCCATCGTCGAGGGGCTCGCCCACGTCCATGAGCGCGGCTTCGTGCACGGCGACCTCAAGCCGGACAACATCCTCCTCGGCACGCATGGCGCCGTAAAACTCTGCGATTTCGGCGCTGCACGGCGCGTTCTCCGATCCGGCGTCTCGCCGGAACGGGTCACTTCGGCCACGCGCGATGCGCGATCGGCCCAGCGGACGCTCTCCGGCGTCGTCCGTCCGAACGACCTCGGTGGCGCGCCCGCCTACCTCGCCCCGGAGGCGATCCTCGGCGATGTCGTCGACGGTCGGGCCGACCTCTTCGCGCTCGGCGTCGTCCTTTACCAAATGCTTGCCGGCGTCCGCCCCTTCGGCGAAGCGGTCGCGGCGACCCGCGATCCGGCGCCGCGCATCGATTTGCGGGTCCGCGGCCTCTCCCACACGCTCGTTCGCCTCGTCGGCGCCCTCTTGGAGCGCCACCCGGCGGCCCGTCCGCGCACCGCCGAAGCGGTCGCCCGTGAGCTCCGCGCCTGCCTCGCCGAGCTGGGGGACCCGCCGCCGACGACCCTCGTCGAGGCCTCCCTCGCCGGCCGCCCGATCGCGCCGCTCCTCACGGAACCTCGCAGCTTTTCCGGCGGGTTAGGCGGGGCTGGCGGCCTCGGCTTCCTCGCCCTCGGCGCCCTCTTTTTGGCCGGCGCCGCCACCATCCAGGCGCTCTCCGGCGGCCGCCCACGCACCACGTCGACGCTCACCAGCGAAGCGACGCTGCCGCTCCTCCCCCGGGACGCCGGCGGTCTCCGCGTGATCGCCCACCCGTGGGCGGAGGTCTGGGTCGATGGGGTGCTCGTCGAGACGACGCCGTTTTCGCGCCCGATCCCCCTCGCAAAAGGCCCGCATTTCGTGACGTTGAAGCACCCGGAGGCGGCGCCGGTGGAGCGCCCCATCGAAATCACCGCCGGGCAGACGCTCTCCCTGGAGGCGCTCCTCCCGCTGCCGACGGCGGCGACCGCCCCGCCGAAGCGCTTCGACGGACCGGATGGCGGCTCTTCGGAAGCGGGGGCGCCATGAACCGGTTTTCCTTCAGCCATTTCGGGTTCTTCGCCGTCGCGGTGCCGCTCTTGGTGCTCGCGCCGATCGGCGATGCGGCGTCCTATGTCCACGTCGCCGGGCCTGGGGAGTCGCTCGCCGAGATCGCCGACGAAGCCTACGGAGATCCGGCGAAAGAGGCGGTCCTCGCCGGCCAGAACGCCCTCGATAGCGCCGGCGGCGCCTCCATCGTCGCCGGGATGCGCATCGAGGTACCGGCGCCGACCTACGTCCGCGCGCGCCCCCAAGACACCTGGGCGACCCTCGCCAAGACCTACCTCGGCGACCCCCGCCGCGCCGATTGGCTCGCCCGCGAGAACCACGCGACGGCCTGGGTTCCGCCGACGCCGGGGCAAGAAATACGCGTCTTTGCCGTGCTCAACTACATCGGCAAGGAGGGGGACGACATGGTCGCCATCGCCCGCCGCTACTTCAGCGACGCCGCCTGGAGCTGGCGCCTCAATGGCTACAATTTCCGCGAGGGGACGAAGGTCACCCCCGGCGAAGTGCTCCTGATCCCGCTCCCCGAGCTCGAGCTCGTGAGCGCCGTCCGCGAACGGGAAAAAGAGGACGGGGCCAGCCCCAAGGAGACGACCGCCGACGACTACCGGGCCCAGCGCCGCGTCGAAGCCGAGCTCCCCGGCTTCCTCCTCGACGCCGCCCGCGGCCGGTACCTCGACGTGATCGTTCGCGGAAACCGGCTCCTCGGCCGCGCCCAAGGGGCCGACCTCTCGAGCGTGCAGCTCGCGCGCATCTACGAGAAGCTCACCGAGGCCTACGTCGCGGAAGGCTCCCTCGGCCAGGCGCGGATCGCCTGCGGCAAGTGGGCTGCTGCGCTTGGAAAACCGCCGGAACTCAGCGTCCGCGAGACGAGCCCGAAGATCCGCGCCGTCTGCCTCGGCGAGCGGACCCCCGTCGAACTCCCCGCGGAAGACGCCGGCGCCCCCACTCCGAGCGCGCGCGACGCCGGCCGCTAGCCGACCGAAGCGCCTCCGCCGCGCCACCCCGCCGATTTTTTCGCGACCGAGAGCGTTCCCGACGCCGTCGACGGCCTCTCTAGCTTCGCACGGTAGATTTCTCGATTTTCGCCGAACGCGCGAGGGCCCCTCGTGTACGTTGCGCGCCCACACGGGGCCGGCATGGAGCTCCCCGTGCCCCTTCGCCGTGACCGTCGAACCGCGCCCCCTCCCACGCGACCCTTGGACCCTCCGCTTTGTCGCGTCGGTCCGCCGTTTTTTCCGCAATTTCTTGCGGGAACCGGTCGACGTCCTCGTGACGCTCGTGCCGTTCGCGTTCCTCTCGGTCTTCCTGTTCACCCGCTCGCCGCGGACGAACTTCATCTTTGATGAGCAGGAGGCGCTCCTCGCGAACCCCTACGTCCGCGATGCGGCCGTCTCCCCGCACAAATACGGGTGGCTCGACGCCTTCACGACCGACTTCTGGGGGCGAAAGCCGGAAGGGACGATCGGCAGCTACCGCCCCCTCCCGAACTTGCTCTGGCGCGCCCTCTGGTGGCTCGGCGCCCGGGAACAGTCGCCGTTCTTTCACCACTGGCTCAACGTCCTCGGCCACGGGCTGAACGCCGCCCTGCTCTCGGCGCTCCTCTGGCGCTACTCGCGGCGGCGGGACGTCGCGTGGCTCTCCGGCCTGTTCTTCTGCACCGCCGGCGTCGCCACCGAGTGCATCGCCGGCGTGGTTGGGCTGGCCGACGTCCTCTCGGTCACCGGCTTCCTCGCCGCCCTCCACGCCCTCCGCCTCCGCGGGAAGCTCCTGCCGCTGCTGCCGCTCGCCATCTTCGCCAGCACGATGATGAGCCTCCTCGCCAAAGAGAGCGGCCTCTCGCTGGTGCCGCTCCTGCCGCTCGCCGCGCTTCTCCTTGCCCGCGGCCTCCACCCGCGCGCCCCCTACGTGTGGCTCCGGGCCGCGATGGTCGCCGTCGGGGCGGTCGGCGCCTTCGTGCTGTACGTCGAGGGGCGTCGCCGCCTGTTCCCGGTGCCGGTCCCCGCCGAGTTCACCGTCGCCGCCGTCGCGGAGAAGAGCAAGGCGGCCCAGAATTACGCAGCGATCATGCGTTGGTACGGGCAGCCGGCCCTCCCGAAGGACGCCCTCAACAACCCGCTCGCCTTCACCGACGCCCCCCACCGCATCGCCGGCGCCCTCCGCGTGTACGTGCGCGGGCTCACCCAGATCCTCTTCCCGTGGACCCTCTCCGGCGACTACTCGGCCCCCCAGGAGCCGGCGCCGAACGCGTTGGTCTTCCCCGAGAGCGTCCTTGGCGCCCTCGCGCTGATCGGGCCGCCGATCTTCGCCATCGGCCTCGCCATTCAGGCCCGCCTCCGCGCCCGCCACTTCCTCGCGCCGGTTACCCTCCCGAAGCGCCACGCCGTCGGCGCGCAGACCCTCTGGACCGTCGAGCGCTTCCAGACCCGCGATCTCCGCCCGATGCTGGCGCTCGCCTGGCTGACGATCGTCCTCTTTTACTTCCCCGTCTCGAACATCCCGATCCCGCTGCCGACGGTCCGCGCTGAGCGTTTTCTCTACCCGTGCCTCCTCGGCACCAGCGTGCTCCTCGCCGCCTGGGGGGCGCTCCTGTTGCGCCACGCCGCGAAGCCGCCCGCCGGCGAAGAGATCGACCCGGCGCTCCCCGCCAAGCGCCCCGCTCTCCTGGCGGCCCGCGGCCTCTTGATCGTGTTCGTCCTCTTCCAGGGGATCTGCGCGCGCCGCCACGCGAACGACTACTCGGACGACCTCGCCTTCTGGGACTCCGCCCGCAAGGCGGTCCCCAACAGCGCGAAAGCGCACCTGAATTACTCGGTCATGCTCGGCGCCCGGAGCCGCCCCGAGGAGCGGCTCGTCGAGAACCAGGTCGCCGTCGCCCTCGCGCCGACCTGGCCGATGGCCCACGTCTACCTGGGGGACACGCTCTGCCGGATGCACCGCGCCCCCGAGGCGGTCCCCCATTATTTGCGCGGCTTTCCGCTCGCCGCGAACGACAAACCGCTCCTCGCCCTCGGCCTCCAGTGCCTCTGGGACGAAAAGCAGCTCGTCGCCGGCGCCCCCCTCCGCGAGACGCTCGTCGAAGAGGCGAAGAAGACGGAAAAACCGACGGAAAACAGCTGGTACAACTGGCTCGTCGCCGACCTCATGGCCAACGGCGAGAAGAACAACGGCATCGACCCGAAGAGCCGCCCCCGCAGCTACAACGAGGGGCCCCGGGAATGAGTCGGTCGACCGTTCCTGCGGCGGCCGAGGAGCTCGGTCTGCCGCCGCGGGAATCGAAGCAGGATCGCCGCTTTCGGCGCCTGTTCTTCGCGCTGCTCGCGCTCGTCTATTTCCTGCCGTTCCCGTTCCTGCTCCCGATCAACAACCCGAACGAAAACGTCCGCGTCTACATGACGATGGCGCTCGTCGAGCACGGCACCTTCCGCATCGACACAAGCGTCGCCCGCCACGGCTGGACGAACGACATGGCGAAGGTCCCCCCGGCGGCCCAGCGCGCCACGACCGACGGCATCCCGAAGACCGATGCCTTTTATTCGGTGAAATCGCCGGGGGTCTCCTACTTGGGCGTCCCTGCGTACGCGGCGTTTCTGGCGACCGAGAAGCTCCGCGGCGCCGCGATCCCGACGCCGACCGACCCCGTCGCCGTCCGCGAGGATTTCTTACGGCGGGCGGTTTGGTGGCTCCGCATCGGCGCCGTCCAGCTCCCGTGCTTCTTGTTTTTGCTCTTCTTTGAGCGTTTTCTCCGGCGTTTCGCCCCCGATCCGTCGCTCCGCTACCCGGCAGTCGTCGCCTGCGGCCTCGGGACGAACTACCTCGCCTACGCGCTCCTCTTTGCGAGCCACGCCCTCTTCGCGGCGACCGCCTTCACCGCCTTCGCGCTCGTCACCGCCGCCCGCCTCGACCGCACCCACCTCGGTCGGAAGCCGACGTTCCGCGGCGCGCTCCTCGCCGGGCTTTTTGCCGGGCTGATCACGCTCACCGACTACCAGGGCTTTCTGCTCTCGGTGCTCGTCGCCCTCTACGCGCTCTGCGTCTACTGGCGCCCGAAGCACCTCGTCGGCCTCGCCCTCGGCGGGATTCTGCCGGCGATCTTGATGATGCTCTTCCACGCGCGCGCCTTCGGGAGCCCGTTTACGCCGGGGCACAAGTTCTGCGAAACGCCTGAATTTGCCCAGAAACACGCCCAGGGCTTCTACGGCTTCTCGGCGACGCCCGACTGGAACGTCTTCGGGCGCCTCTCGGCGAGCTTCACCTACGGCTTCTTCGGCACCTCGTCGTTCATGTGGCTCGCGCTCCCGGCGATCCTCTTTCTGCTCGTGCGGCCGCGGGCGCTTCTCCGCGGGCGCGGCGTGCGTCGGCTCGCGGTGTTCGTCGCGACGCTCATGATGGCGGCGCTCTTCCTCGCGCTCTCGGCGGCGAACAACTGGCGCGGCGGCTGGACGGTCGGCCCCCGGCTCCTCGGCGCGGCCCCGCCGTTTTTCGCCTTTTTGGTCGCCTGGGGGGCGGCCCGCATCGCCAGGAACCGAAGAAAATCGCGCTTTTTGATGCGCGCGAGCGTCGGCGGGCTCGCTGCTGCGGCGGTGCTCCAGAGCGGGCTGCTCGGGGTCCTCTGCAACACGGTCCCCGAGGACGTCGCCCGCCCGGTCGCCGATCTGGCGATCCCGCTCGTCCGTTACGGCTTCGTCCCCCACACGCTGCTGGAGCCGCTAGGGCTCC
>JAAFHJ010000027.1 GCA_013298325.1 Myxococcales bacterium
CTTGCGAGTCGGGCACCGGGATCCTATCGTCTGTTGACGATGAATCAACCCGAAGGCGCCTGCTGCCCACCTGCGGATCCGCTTCCGCACGCGCCCGATCTTCGCCCCGTCGAGGGGGCCGAAGCGGACGACGAGCTTGCCCAGCTCGCCAAGGCGCTCGGCCACCCCGCGCGCGTGAAAATCCTGCGCTTCCTTACCGCAAAAAATGCCTGCATTTGCGGCGATATTGTCCAAGAAATCCAGCTCGCTCAGTCGACGGTGTCCCAGCATCTCAAGGTGCTCAAGGAGGCGGGGCTCGTGCGTGGCGAAATCGACGGCCCGCGGGTTTGTTACTGCATTGAGCCACGCGTGCTGCGGCGCCTCAAGGCGCTCGTAGGGGCGCTATGAGCGCTTCATCGCATCGTCTTTCTACGATTGGAAAGCTCCCGTTCCTGGATCGCTTTCTGACGCTCTGGATCTTCCTCGCGATGGGGCTCGGGGTGCTCCTCGGCGTGTATGTGCCGAGCTTCGCGACCGGCCTCTCGCACCTTCGCGTCGGCTCGACGTCGCTCCCTATCGCCATCGGCCTCATGCTGATGATGTACCCGCCGCTCGCGAAGGTCCGCTACGAGGAATTGGGGAAGATCTTTCGCAATACACGGATCTTTGCGCTTTCACTCTTGCTGAACTGGGTCCTCGCCCCATCGCTGATGTTTGCGCTCGCGGTCGTCTTCCTTCGCGACAAACCCGACTACATGACCGGGCTGATTCTCGTCGGCATTTCCCCGTGCGTCGCGATGGTCCTTGTATGGAATTCCCTCGCAAAAGGGGACCCGGAAATGTGCGCGGGACTCGTCGCCTTCAATTCTCTTTTTCAGGTCCTCTTCTTCCCGGTCTACGCCTACCTCTTTGCCACCGTCCTCCCGAAGCTGCTTGGCCTCCATGGGGTGGCGCTCACCGTCGGTGTGGGCGACGTTGCGAAGACGGTCGCCCTCTATCTCGGCGTCCCCTTCGCCGCAGGCTTCCTCTCGCGGACCCTCCTCATCCGCGCCAAGGGGCGCGCCTGGTTTGAGGCGGTCTACGCGCCGAAGATCGGGCCCATTACCCTGATTTTTCTGCTTTTTACGATCGTGGTGATGTTCTCCCTCAAGGGGGCGACCCTCGTCGCGCTCCCCGGGGACGTCCTCCGCATCGCGGCGCCGCTGCTCGCCTACTTCGTCGTGATGTTCCTCGGAACGTTCCTCGTCGCGAAGAAAGTCGGCGCGAATTACGCCGAGTCGGCGACCCTCTCCTTCACCGCCGCCTCCAACAACTTTGAGCTCGCCATCGCCGTCGCCATTGCGAGTTTCGGGCTCGAAAGTGGAGCCGCGCTCGCCGCCGTGATCGGGCCGCTTGTCGAAGTACCGGTATTGATTGGACTCGTGAACGTCGCCCTTTGGATTCAGAAACGTTATTTCGCTGCCGTCGCTTGAGGGGACCCGTTTATGAATGAAACAGGGACGATTCTCTTTCTCTGTGTGGCAAACTCCGCACGAAGCCAAATGGCGGAAGCGCTCGCTCGTGCGCGCTTTGCGAAACGCTTTCCCGGCTGGCGCGTGGCTAGCGCGGGGAGCGCACCAAAGCCGATTCATCCGCTCGCGGTGGAGGCGCTCGCCGAGGTCGGGCTCGCCGCGGTCGATGGCGCTTCTCGATCGGTCGAAGATGTGATCCGCGAGGGGGCTGTTCGCGGCGATGCGCCGATTCGTCTCGTGATCACGCTGTGCGCCGAGGAAGTGTGCCCGGTTGCCCTCGCTGGCGTTGCGCGCCTCCACTGGCCGATCGCCGATCCTGCGGCCGGTCCTGAAGCGCTCCTTGAGCGCTTTCGCGCGGCGAGGGACCAGCTCGATGGCCGCTTGGCAACCCTCGAAGCGCTCTTTGATTTGCCAGAAGGGCCTTCACCTACCGAGTTTCATGCGAGCGTCCGCGTGCGCGATCTCGCGGCGAGTACGCGCTTTTATGCGTGGCTCTTGGGCGTCCGCCCCCGCGAATGGACCCACCGGTATTCGACCTTCGCCGGCGGGCCGCTCACGACGAACTTTGTCGTCGTCGTCGCCGACGGGAAAGAACTCCATCACGACACGCTCTACCACCTCGGGATCGGCGTCGCCGACCGTGCCGCCGTCGTCGCCGCGTGGTCCCACGCGGAGGCCGCCGGCATCCCGGTGGTAAAACCGCCCCGCACCACCTGGCGGGGGACCCCACTCCACGAACTATGGCTGGAAGATCCCGACGGGACCCTCATCGAGGTTTATGCCCGTTTGACCCCCGAAGAACTGTCTCAGATGCCCGCCGACCAAGAGCCGATCTTCCTCCCCAAGAACCTCCCATGAGCATCGACTACGGAACCCCACCGCCCCTCCCGATCCCCGTCTTTCCGCCGCTGGAACTGCGCACCGATCCTCCCAAAATACTGATCCTTGCGCGAGCGCTCCTACAGTCGACTCCTCGCGGAAGAGGCGGGGCGAATCTTGGTGGGTCTCGGCTGCGAGGTGCGATTTTTTGACCCACGCCTCCTCCCGATCAAAGCGCCCGAGTTCGACAATCATCCCGAGGTCCTTCGCCTTCGGGAGCTATCTCTATGGTCCGAGGGGCAGGTATGGTCCTGCCCGGAGATGCACGGGGCGATCACCGGCGTGTTCAAGAATCAAATCGACTGGATCCCACTTCCAGCCGGCGCAGTACGCCCCACCCAGGGGCGGACCCTCGCCGTCATGCAGGTGAGCGGTGGTTCTCAGTCCTTCAACGTCGTCAACACGCTCCGGCTCCTCGGCCGCTGGATGCGCATGCTCACGATCCCGAATCAATCGTCGGTTCCGAAGGCCTACGACGAATTTTACGAAGACGGAACGATGAAGGATTCGCCCTACCGGGATCGCCTCGTCGACGTCATGGAAGAACTGTACAAGTTCACGATTCTTACGCGTGACTTTCGCGATTTCCTCGTCGACCGCTACAGCGAGCGCCGCGAAGCCCGGTGAACCGTCGCTGACCGACCGGACCGCCTCAACGCGGAGGCTGCTGTTGGGGGGCCGGCGGAAAAAGTGGAGGAAACGGAGGCAGTTGCCAACCGGGGATCCCCCAGGCCGGTTGCTGCGGTTGGCCCGGTTGGCCGTAGCCCGGTTGGCCCGGTTGGCCGTAGCCCGGTTGGCCCGGCTGGCCGTAGGCCGGTTGGCCCGGCTGGCCGTAGCCCGGCTGGCCGTAGTTGGGCTGGCCCGGTTGGCCGTAGTTGGGCTGGCCCGGTTGGCCGTAGCCCGGTTGGCCGTAGTTCGGTTGGCGCCAGGCGGCGGCTGGGGAGACGGCCGGTGGGGCGCTCAGCATCCGTGCCCGTCGGCAGGTGCCGCCGAGCTGGGTGGGCGGGCAGTAGGAGACGCTGTCCGAGGAAAACGTGTGTGAATACACGGTCCACGACTCGCCGGTCTGCGGGTTCTGCCGGGAGAATTTCACGTTCGTGCAGCCGGTGGCGAGGACGGCGACGGCAAGAGCGGCAAGGGTCTTCCACGAAGGTTTCATTGGCCCCTCCAATCGTTGGTCTCCCGCCGGCGAGCCGGCCACGCGTTAGACGGCGCGGAGTTCTCAGCAAACGCGTTCAATTCGGCTTCTCGTAGCAAACGGCGTCATTCGGACCACCTTCGCAAACGAGGATTGCCGTGCCATCCCAGGACTTTTTCAAGAAGATGGTTCGCCCCGGCGACGGGAACTGGGCCCCCTGCGCCGACTCCGGATCGTGAAGCGAAGAGGCACATCCGCCGCTCGCGAACGCGAGGAGGAGGAGCGGGAATGCAACGCGGGCGAGCAAAACCATCGCCGCCGTTGGTTACCAGATTCGGTGAACGGCGCCAGGTGCACGCGCCGAACGAATTCGCGGGCGATCACCCGCTCCCCGCGAAACCGGCGAAAGCGGGTCGAACCTCTTCGCCAGGTGGGGTAAAAGCGCCCCCATGCCGACCACCTTCGCCGCTCGCCTCTCCGTGGTCGCCCCCAGCGCGACGCTCGCCGTCAACGCACGGGCCGCCGAGCTCCGCAGCCGCGGCATCGATGTGGTCGCTTTTGGCGTTGGCGAGCCCGATTTTGAGCCGCCCGCGTTCGTCCTCCAGGCGGCCAAAGACGCCATCGACGCCGGCTGTTCCAAATACACCGCCGTCACCGGGATCGCGCCGCTCAAGAAGGCGATCGCCGACGATTGCCTCCGCCGCCGCGGCCACCGCCCGAACGAGAGCCAGATCACCGTCTCCGTCGGCGCGAAGCACGTGCTCTTCAACCTCGCCATCGCGCTTTACGAGCCGGGCGACGAGGTGATCCTCCCGAAGCCGGCGTGGGTCAGCTACCCGGAACAGGTGCGAATGATGGGGGGGACGCCGGTCCTCGTCGACACGCGTGCCGAAGACGGTTTCCGGCTCACCGCCGAGCAATTGAAGGGGGCGCTCTCGCCGAAGACGAAAGCGATTGTGATCTGTTCCCCGTCGAACCCGACCGGGACCGGGTACACGCGAGACGAGTGGCTTCAACTTCTTGAAGTCGTTCGTACTTCTGATTGCTGGCTCATCGTCGATGAGATCTACGCGAGCCTCGTCTATGACGGTTTCGTCGCCGAGAGCCCCTACACACTTGCTCCGGATCTTCGCGATCGGATCGTCGTCGTGGACGGCGTTTCCAAGTCCCACGCAATGACCGGCTGGCGCATCGGTTGGAGTATTTCTCCGCAGCCGCTCGCCAGCGCGCTTGATGTCGTCCAGGGGCAGAGCACGACGAACGCGACCGCCGTCGCCCAGCACGCCGCCGTCGCCGCGCTCAACGGCCCCCGCGAGGCGCTCGAAGAGATGCGGAAGACCTTCGAAGGGCGCCGCAACCTCCTCTGTGACGGCCTCGCCGCCATCCCCGGCATCGCCTGCCGCCGCCCGGAAGGGGCCTTCTACGCCTTCGCCGATGTGCGCGGTCTTCTTGGCAAATCGTACACGACCGACGGCGGTGACGTCCTCCTCGCCGACGACGACGCCGTGGTGAAGTACCTCCTCGACGTCGCCCACGTCGCCGTCGTGCCGGGGAGCGCCTTCTATGCACCTGGATTCGTTCGCTTTAGCTACGCGACGAGCGATGCACGCATCCGCGAAGGGCTCACCCGCATTGAGCGGGCCGTCGCCGCACTCCACTGAGCCGCCTCGCCGTTAAACGCGCGGCGCCGCTTGGAAAATCGCGCTCTCGCGCTCGCCGCCGGAGGCGTTCTCCGATGCGGCGCGGGGGTGCGCGTCGTCCGCGTCCCGTTCGTCGCCGCCGGCGACCGAGCGATGGGGGTCGAGGGCGTCACGGAGCGCCTCGCCGAGGAGGTTCTGGCTGATGACGGTCACGAAGAGGAGCGCCCCCGGGAAGGCGAAGAGCCACCAGGCGTGGCCATCATCGCGAAGACCGGCCATGACCTTCCCCCACGTCGGCGCCGAGCTCGGCAGACCAAACCCGAGAAAGTCGCAACTCGCCTCAACAAGAATGGTGGAGGAGAGGGCAAAGGTGCCGGCAACAATCGCCTGAGCACGCGCGTTGGGGAAGACGTGCCTGGCCAAAATACGGAGCGGGGAGGCACCAAGCGCGCGGGCGGCCAGAATGTAGTCCTGCGTGGAAACGCGGATCACTTCTGCGCGTACCAATCGAGTCACCTCCGTCCAGCGCGTGAGACTCAATGCGATCACAAGCGCGGCGACGCTCGGTCGCGCTACCAATGCGAGGATCGCCAACACGAGAACGACGGCAGGAAACGCCGTGAGCGTCTCGACGAGACGTGCGACGATCAAATCGAGCAATCCACCAAAATAGCCTGCAAGTGCGCCAGCTAGTGTACCAAGTACAACGAGCAGAGCGACGCACACAAAGGCGAGACCGAGGACCGTCCGAGTGCCGTGTACGACCTGTGCGAACACATCACGGCCCTGCGCATCGGTCCCAAAGGGGTGCTCGCGATTCGGCGGTTTGAGCCGTTGATCGGTCTCCACGTAGGGGCCGTGATGGACCGGCGGCCAGAGGGCAAATTCGTAGCTTGTACGCTTCTCTTCTTCGGTCTCCATCACAAGCGTCGCAGGTTCTGTGACGTTTGCAAAAAAGAAGGTCTCCCCGTGGTGGACGCCGACGATCGGCAGGTCTGCCGCGAAGAAATCAGCAAACGTCCCGAGCCACAAAAGGACCGCGATCGCCGCCGCACCGAAGCGCGCGAGGCGCCTCCGAGCGAGGATCGAAAGCGCCCGACGGAAGCTCCCGCGGGGGCCGGTGAGCGGCTTGGCCGGGCTCATGCCTCCCCCCGACGTCGGAAGGTCTCGCGGGCCCGCGGATCGAGGGCCGCCTGGACGAGATCGGCGCCGACGAGCGCGAAGGTCGCCAGAACGGCGGTCAAGCAGACGACGACGACGAGCCAACCGACGTCTCGCCGCTCAATCGCGCGAAGGGTCTCCCAGCCAAGTCCTCGAATTTGCCATACTTCTTCGACTACGAACGCGCCACCAAGCAGCTGAGGGACCTGCACGCCGGCGAGGGCAATGATCGGGAGGATGGCGTTCCGGAGGGCGTGGACGAGGAGGACGCGGAGGTTCGATGCCCCCTTTGCACGCGCCGTGCGCACGTAGTCGGTCGTCAGCACCTCAAGGAGGGCGGTCCGTTGGTAGCGGGAGAGCGTCGCAGCCGCGCCGAGGGAAAGGGCGATCACTGGGGCGACGACGGTCCCTCCGGAGACGCCACGGAAGACCGCTGCAATGACGAAAGTCGGCAGCGAATAAATGAAGAAGAGCACGACCGACAGGAGGCGATCTACGCGACGACCACTTCGCGCCGCCGCGAAGACTCCGAGCGGGATCGCCACCAGGTGACTGCCGAAGAGGGAGAGAAAAATGAGCGCCAGAGTGACCGTGGCCCGCCGCGCCAGCCGGTGCCGAAGATCGCCCTCCGCCCGGCGGTGGGCCGCTTTTGGAGAAGAATTACCCGATTTTGTGGGGGGATCGAGCATCTCGAGAGAGCCGGTAAACGCGCCGAGCGTCCACTTCGCGTAGCGGGTCTCCGTCACCGAAGCGACGACGCGATCGAGCCCCTCCAGCGGGACGTAGTCGGTCCGGTGGACATACCAAAAGAAGCTGTATTGGGCACGGAGCGCTTCCAATTCTTTGGGAGTCGTCGCTTCGTCCGGTGGCGCAAGATCGGTGATCTTTGCGACGATCTTCATCAATTGAAGAAGCGCGTCGTGGCGATCGGTCGCGTCGATCGCTTCCATGAGATCGGCGAGCGCATAGGTATCGAGGCTCGCGAGCTCCTCCGCGCGGAGTTCGGTGCCGTGGCGGACGAGGCGCTCCACGGCCCGCTTGCTCGCCCCCGGCGTGAAATCCATCACGTGGTCCTGCCAAAAACGCTCCCAAAACTTGAGGGCGTCGTCCGGGGAAGAGCCGAGCGCAAAGGGGTCGACCGCCATCCGGACCGCGAGAGGCGTGAGCGCCCGTGCTACACGACGACGTGCCTCCGTCGTCATCGAGGAGAGCCGCGGCAGCGCCGTCGGGAGCGCCGCCCCTCCGATGCGCGCGAGGCGGAGTTCGGCAAGATCCCCCTCGGGGCCCCCCGCCGCGATCGCGTCGAGGGTGGCCTGGGTGCGCGCGCGGACGTCGTCGGGTGTTTCGTTAATGAAATTAGGAAGATCGACGAAGCGGAGCCGGCGCGCATCCTCGGCACGAAGCAGCCGCGGGGCGTCGGGGACCGCCTCCGTCGTCGGCCCGTCCCCTTCGAGGGCAGGGTCGGGCAGCAAGCTCGTGAGTAGGAACACCACGAGGCTGATGCCGACGAGCGTCGGAATCGCCCAGAGCATCCTGCGCAGCGCGAACGAGAACACGCCGCGACCATAGACCGGTTTCCGTCGTCCGTGAGCCAAGGGGCCGCGAAATCTGCTCTACTCGCGCGCCATGGAACGCCCCGACCTTGAGACGCTCGCGAAGACCTGGCTCGCCCACGATCCCGACGGGGAGACGTGCGCAGAACTTGAAGAATCGCTGGCAAAGGTCGCCGCGGGGGACGAAGCGGCCCTCACCGATCTCCGAGACGCCTTCGGCGCCGCCCTCGAGTTCGGCACGGCGGGGCTCCGGGGCGTCCTCGGGGCCGGCCCCAATCGCATGAACCGCGCCGTCGTCCGACGGACGACCCACGGCCTCGCAAAGGCGCTGCTGGCTTCGTCGCCCCAGGCGAAAGAGCGTGGAGTTGTCATTGGTTACGACGGTCGTCGCAACAGCCTCGTCTTCGCGGAAGACACCGCCTGCGTCCTCGCCGCCGCGGGGATTCGCGTCCACCTCTTTGAAGACGTCGCCCCGACGCCGCTCACCGCGTTCGCCCTGTTGCGGCTCAATGCCGCCGCCGCCGTCATGGTGACCGCGAGCCATAACCCGCCGGAATACAACGGCTTTAAGGTCTACTGGGAGAACGGCGCTCAGATCATCCCGCCCGTCGACGGCATCATCGCCAGCGCCATCGAAGAGGCGCCGCCCGCCGATGAGGTCCCGCTCCTGCCCCTCGACGACGCCCGCGAGCAGGGGCTCGTTCAGCCGGTTCCGCCGTCGGTCGAAGGGGATTATCTCGCAGGAATTGAAGCACTTGGCGCGACCGACGACCAAGGCGACCCGGTCGGCCGGCGGACGATCAAGATCGTCTACACGGCGATGCACGGCGTCGGAAACCGGCTCGCTCTGAAGGCGCTCGGCCAGGGGGGCTTTGGCGAGGTGCATACCGTCGCCGAGCAGGCCCAGCCGGATGGGCGCTTCCCGACGGTCGCCTTCCCGAATCCCGAGGAAAAGGGGGCGATGGACCTCTCTTTCGCGCTCGCCAGTCGCGTCGGCGCCGACGTGATCTTCGCGAATGATCCGGACGCCGATCGGCTCGCCATCGCGATCCCTTCTCGGGAGAAGGATGGTCGATTTACCCAGCTTACCGGCAATGAAGTCGGCGTGTTGCTCGGCCACTATCTGCTGACGACGCGCGCCGTCACCCAGCCTGCGGTCTTTAACAGCGTCGTCTCTTCGCCGCTCCTCGGTACCATCGCCAAGGCGAAAGGGGCCGCCTTCGCGGAGACGCTCACCGGCTTCAAGTGGATCGCAAACACGGCGATGCGCTTCGAGAAGGATCGAGGGACGACGACCCTCTTCGGTTACGAAGAGGCGCTCGGCTACTCGGTGGGGAACCTCGTCCGCGACAAGGACGGCATCTCCGCCCTCGCGATCGCCGCCGAACTCGTCGCGGTACTTGCCGAAAAGAAAGAGACTTTGTGGGATCGCCTCGACGGGATCGCCCGCGAGTTTGGCCTCTACGTCTCCGGCCAGCGGACGATCGTCCGCAAGGGGCCCGACGGCCAGAAGGAGCTCGCCGCCCTCATGGAGAGGCTCCGAAGCCAGGATCCGTCGACGATCGGCGGCTATGCGGTGGTCCGCCGCGTCGATTTTCAGACCGGTTCCATTCAACGCGCCGACGGCGTCGCCGAGACGATCGACTTCCCGCCGTCAAATGTCCTTGTTTACGAGCTCGAAGGGGGCTCTCGCGTCATTGCTCGCCCGAGCGGCACGGAGCCGAAAGCGAAGTTCTACGTCGATGTTCGCGTCGACATCGGGGCTCAAGAGTCGCTTGACGACGCACGAACCCGCGCCCAGCAGGCCCTCGAAGCGCTCGCCGACGCCATCGTCGCTCTCGTCGACGGCTGACTCAGGAACCGACCTCTTCCGCCAAGATCGCGAGCACCCGGGCGCGACCGATCTTGGCGCCGGCGCCGCGCTCTTCGAGGGCGCCGAGCGTTTCGATGGCGACGCGCAGCGGAAACCGCGTGAAGGCGAGCACGCCCCCGGACGCGCCGCCCGCAGCGAGCAGCGCCGTGTAGGCCTCCGCGCGCACACACGAGGCGCGTGCGCGGGCAAAAACCTCACGTAAATCAGCTGTTTGCGGAAGGAAGCTCCGCCCCTCAGCCGCGTCCCCTTCGCGGTCCTTGAGGATGTTCACCAGCTGGAGCGCCTCGCCAAACGCGGCAGCGTCCTGCTGGAGCGGTGCGGCCACGCGGCGGAGGGATGGCGTCGCTTCGACAAAGAGATCGGTGAGCAGCTCGCCGACGATCCCGGCGACGATGTAGCAATATTTATAAAGATCTTCAGTGGTTGCGAGAGTAAGCCCGCGCCCCGGCTTTGTGGCACCGAGGAAGGCGCGCATGCCGGCGATGGTCCGCGTGACGTGGTGGACGATCGCCGCGCGGGCCGCCCCCGGAAAGCTGGCGAGATGGCGAAAGAGGGCCGGCGCCTCCGCGAGGAGTGCCTGGTGGGCCGCATCGAAGCCGGGGGGCGCAACGAGGGGCATCGAAGAGCCGGAAACGACCGATTCTTCAAAAGAGAGAAGCGCTTGCGTGCGTGCCTCTGGCGTCCAGGCTTCGGCATCTTCGAAGGTATCGGCGATGCGCAAGAGCAGGTAGGCGACCGTCACCTCGTCACGCAGCGGCGCCTCAAGGAGCGGGATGGCGGCAGCGAAGGTGCGACTCGTTCCGGCGAGCAGCTGCTCAAGCTCCGAAGGCATGCGCGCACCATACACAGACCGGTCGGCGGTGAGGGAAAGGCCTAGCGGCGGTGCTCTTCTTTCCGTTCTTCTTTCCGCTCTTCCCGCCGCTCTTCGTGGCGCTCGTCTTGGCGGTGGGCCGGCGGGGCCTGGCGGACGGCGGGCGGTGCCGGGCGTCGACGACGGAGCTCGGCCGGCTCTTGGCGGTAGGTGTGCCACCCGTTGTTGCGCCGGAAATACCAGCTATTTCCGTCCCAGTAGGTCTGCTGGCCTTCGTAAACGACGTAGGGGGTCGTCGAGACGTCGAAGGCGACGCTCGACACCGGTTCCGCCATCACGCGGGCCATGCAGCCGGTGGAAAAAGCAGGCACGGCGAGGACGAGCGCGAGGAGGGCGAGCGGGGAGAGTTTCATCGGAGGTTCCTTGGCGAACGATCTGCGGGTTGCAGGGTTTCGCTCGCTCATGAATCCTAGGTCTCCGCCGCGTCGTCCGTTTTAAAAATCACGAAGTGAGGCAACTCACCTCGCCCCGCAAGAACGCCACAAGTACAAATCAGGGGGCGCCGCAGGCGAGCCATTCGCCAAGTTGTTTCCGTTCGGCATCGCTCGGCGTCGTGGAGCCTTCGGGCATCGCGGTGTTCGTTGCATCGGGGCCGGCGGCCGCCTCTTTATCGACGTCCGAGATGTGAGCCTGGATGCTCGCGAGCGTCGACAAGTTCGGAGATTCGCCACCGCCATGGCAGCTCGTGCAGTATTTTGTCATGAACGCTTGGCCGAAGTTTTCGTAAGTGAGCGTCTGCGTCGTCGGGCAGGTACTTCCGGTCGCTGCGCCGCCGCTGCTGCAGGCAACAAAGGAAGAAAATGCGAGGGCTGCCGTAAGAACAGTGCCCATAAGTGGCTTGAAGTTCATAAAATCCTCCGGAGGACGCGTTGGGACGCGTGCGTCTCCTACCCTTCGTGGCGGCGACGTCGAAAAAGCGATCACTGCAACAGCGGGTCGCGTAAAAAAGTGAGAATGCCCTTCCGCCCGCTCGCTCTGGTCGTTGCCGCCGTTGTCCTCGCTGCCTGCGGAGGGAAGGCGGTCGAGCCGGCAGCCAGTGCCGCTCCGTCCGCCGCCCCGGCACCTGCATCCGTGCTCGCCGTTTCCTCACCGCCTCCGGCGGTTCCGGGCGGACGAGCACCTGCTCCGGCGCCCGTCGCACCGGTGGCGAGCGCCTCCGCCGGAACCCCCGAAGATCCGCCCGATCTCGCTGGCGGCGATCGCGACGCCCACGGCTGCATGGCCTCGGCCGGTTACCTCTATTCAGCGCTCCGCAAGGAGTGCATCCGGATCTTTGAGAAGGGGATCGCCAACCCCCGAAGATCCGCCCGATCTCGCTGGCGGCGATCGCGACGCCCACGGCTGCATGGCCTCGGCCGGTTACCTCTATTCAGCGCTCCGCAAGGAGTGCATCCGGATCTTTGAGAAGGGGATCGCCCTCGACCCGGTCCCGCTGCCGAAGGGGAGTGAAGCGGTTATCTCGGCGTCGATCGTCTTCGCCGGCGACGACCACACCGTCGCGAAGAACGAGAGCGTCGAGATCATGGTCCCGAAGGAGGGGACCTCGGTCGTGCTCACGCGGGCGAAGAAGAGCTCCGAGTACACGAAAGAGGGGAGCCCCTTCACGGTAACCTACGGAAAGATGTGGGAAATCAAGAAGGGCGGAAAGACGATCTACCTGGAAGCCAAGTGACTTCATGACGAGTACGCGCGTCGCGTACCGACAGTTGTTGAAAACGACTTTCAACAAAGGTAGTCCGGGCCCATGCCCCGCGTTGTTCCCTTCCGTCGTTCGTCATCGCCATCGATCGCGCTCGCTTTTGCAGCAATGACAGCTGCTTGTGGCAATTCGGAGACGCCTGCCGCGCCGGCACCTCTCGGCATGAACGACGTCTCCGTGCTCGTGCCGCTGGCGGTCGCCGCCGATTGGCTCCCCGGAGCTGCGAGCGGCGCGCGCGGGGTCCTTTTGCCGAAAGCGGCCT
Organism: Myxococcales bacterium; assembly: GCA_013298325.1. Taxonomy (GTDB): domain Bacteria; phylum Myxococcota_A; class Polyangia; order Polyangiales; family Polyangiaceae; genus JAAFHJ01. The sequence continues at coordinate 12,567 of JAAFHJ010000027.1, forward strand.
TTGAGGCGGTCCCGAAGTTTGGTGTGACGGCGCCGGAAGGGATCGAGTACCCGCGGATGCGCGTCGTCGCTGCGCGCTTTGATGGGTGCTTCCGCTACCCGGGAAAGCCCAACTGTGAGGCGCAGATTCGCCTCGTGTTTCAGCCGCTCCACGACGACGGGTCGGCGCGCGATTCGGCGCTCCACGTCTTCTACCGGCTCGAAGACAGCGCCTTCCGTGACGTCGTCAAAGCGCTACGATTGCTTCGGAAAGAGGCACCTGAAGCTTCCGTCGACGACCCCCTTCGCGTCCACCCGGCGCTCGCCGCCCAAGGCGCAACCGGCCGCTACGCGAGCGAACTCCGCGCGCTGATCCTCGCCCACGCCGGCGAAGAGAACCTGATCCGTGAAACCTTCTTTCTCCGTGCCCCACCCCGGCAGGAAACATGGTTCTTTGGCGGTGTAGAACCCAAAGAAGGGGCGTACAAGGCGCTAGAGATCGTCGGTGTTGGTGCCGGGAATCAGCGTGTGATTCGCCCGGTGACGACCGACGGCTACCTGTACGACGTGCTCCCGTCGCCGAAGGAGCCGGAAGACGGCAACCCGCTCCTCGACAGCACGAAGCTCGATGGGCTCTCGGAAGAGGCGCGGACCTCCGCCTACGCCTCCTACGTGCGGCTCCAAAACCCCAAGAATTACGGGCCGGACGACCTCCCGTGTGCCGGGTGCCACGTCGCAACGGTCGTCACCTCCCACCTGGAGCGGCGCTGGCCGGCCCTCGCGACAGCGGCCGCCACCGATCGCTTTACCTCCGCCAAAAACCTTTCGCTCACCGGCGGCAGCGAGGGGCAGGCGTCGTCCCTTCGGGCCTTTGGGTGGTTTGGCCGGGAGCCGATGATCGCCCACCGGATCGTCAATGAAACGGCGGAAGTGCTGGCCGATCTGGAGCGCCGCTACCCGGATTGATAGCGCCGGATCGGATACCGAATTCGTCTCCGCCCGGATCGGCGAACAACCTCCGCCATTTGGCGGATGGCGCGGCGGGGCTGGGCGGCGCAGGAGGGGGGGATGGAACTCATGTCGCGCCCCGTTCGCATCCACGATGGCATTCTCGGAGCCCTCTTCGTCGCCCTCGCCACCCTCTCCCACGTTCACGATGGGCGCTGGATTTACGGCGTCGGCCTCGTCGGCGCGGTGATGTTTTCCAGCATGTTTACCGGGTTTTGCCCGGTGCACTTCGCGCTTCGCAAGGTCCTTGGCTGAAGCCTCCGTCGCCCACGCTACGCAAAACCCCCGCGACCTCTTTCCGAGGGGCGGGGGCTTTTCTTAGGACCGCGTGACGGCGGCTCGATCAGGCTTCTTTGGCCTTCTTCGCCTTCGGCTCATCGGCCTCTTCGTCGTCTTCGTCGGTCTCTTCGGCGACGCGGAGCTTCGCTTTTTTCTTCGGCTTTGCTTCGGCCGCCTTCTTTTCGTCGGCCTCGTCGTCTTCGCCGGCTTCGCGGAGCCCCTGCTTGAAGTTCTTGATCCCCTGACCGAGACCCTTGCCAAGATCGGCAACGCGGCCGGCGCCGAAAAGGAGCAGGGCAATGCCGGCGATCACCAGGATTTCCATCGGTCCGAGGCTGCCCATTGTTCGTCCTTCTCGTTCGGGTCTCTGCAGAAAGCGAAGCTCAAGGCGGTCTCCCGCGCAAGCCTTCGTCGATCGGCGAGCTATCACTGGACTTTCCAGGGCGCAACGGGCCCGTCCGATCGTTCCCGATTTCTCACCCGCTTCCCGGCGAGCCGTCGAAAGAGGCTCGGGAGCGCTTCGAGGGGGATGGCGGCGAGGACGAAGGCGACCGCCGGAACGATAAGTAGAAATGTGCTTGCCGTGGCGGTCGTCCGCTCCAGCGCCTGGAGGCTTCCAAACGCGCCGAGCGCCGGTGCAAGGCCGACCACGATCGCAACGACGCGCCCGTAGGCCCCTTCGAGGGGGCGAAGCACGAGGCGACGGCCGACGAGGACCACGCCGAGGAGCGCGACGAAGGGCAGCAAAAGTGCGCGCGAATTCGCCGGGAGCACAAGTGCGCGCCCCCAAGGCGGGAGCCCCGCGATGGAGAACTCTTGGGCGTGGAGGTGGAGCGAGGTCGTTGTTGCCGGAGGGCCGCCGTCAAAGAGGAGGCGCGCATCGTCGAGGGAGATACGCGCCAAGTCGCCAGAAAGATGGACATTTCGCGCGGTGAGCGGGACGGCGCCGACCGGGGTTCGCCCGGCAAGGCGTGGCGTCTGACCGGGGGCGCAGAGCCAGACGAGCGGCACAAACGGGAGGACGACGGTGTTCGGCGTGCCGCCCTTTTGCGTAACAAGGCAGTGCTGTTCGCCACGGGCGATGATCTCCCCGAGGACGCGCCCCGGCGCCCCCGCATCGCGCCCAAAAAGGTAGGAAGCGCCGCCAAGGACGAGCAAAAATGGGAGTAACGACGGGCCGGTGCGAGCGACCGTACGAAGGGGCCCCTCGCCGAGGGCTGCGAGCGCACGCCCGTCGCCGCGATCGCCGAGCGCGTACAGCGCCGACGCCACCCCGCCGCTGATGCCAAGAAGAAGCGAAACCTCGATGGCGAGCGCAAACAGGCTCCGCGCGAAGGGGGCGAAGGCGGCGGCTGGGAGCGCCGGGTCGAGGGCGAGCGGGAGCAGACGAACGGCGGCGCCAAGGCCGGCGACAAACGCCGAAAGCGCCGTGGCCAAGGCGACGTGCCGGAAGACCCGCGTGCGGAAACCGGCAGAGAATGGGTCGGTGCCCGGAAAGGTGAACGGACGCGCGAGGAGAGGCAACTTAACCACGTGTGTCACCGCTCGGCGAGACGCCGGATCGGAGAACACCTACGCTACTCAAGGCCCGGGAAGAATCCGTCGCCTTTTTCCCCACCCCGGGGGAAATCCGCTAGTCTCGCCTCCGGTTTTGCGGCGCCCGTACGTCGCAGCCCCGCGCGGCATCCCGGGCCGTCTTCCGATCTGTCACTCGCTACGCACTGGCACTCACTTCGAGGGCGATTCGCACTATGTCCCGCACCCTTCGCTTCCGTAACGATTCCAAGACCTTCACGAAGGCCGCCTTCGCTGCCACCGCAGCGGTCGCCACCTTCTTCGCCCTCGCGAGCGCCCCCAAAGAGGCGGCGGCGCAGGAGACCGTCTCCCCGACGGCGAAGGGGATCGTCGGTGGCGCGCTGCTTGGCGCCGAAGTGGTGACGATTGGCGAGTCGATCGTCGGCGTCCGCCCGACGTGGGCCTACCTCGTCGGCGCCGGTGTCGGCGGCATTGGCGGCGGAGTGGGTGGCTACTTCATCGAGCAGTCTTCCTCGGACGGCAAAGCGCCCCTCTATCTCCTCGCCGGCGGCCTCGTGATGGCGGTCCCCGCGTTGGTGCTCACGCTCAACGCGACCCGCTACATTCCGACCGACTCCAAGACGGAAGACCGCCCGCCGACCGGCCCCGCGCCCGATCCGGGTTCCGGCGGTTCGAACGCGGCCGGTGGCAGCGTCTCCAACACGAGCGATACCGCGAAGCCGGCTCCGCCCCCGGCACCGGCCCCCCAGTCGCTGCTTGACGTCCACACCGGCACCTTCCGCATGGGAATGCCGGTCCCGGATGTGCGCCCGGTCTTCACGACGGCCCAGCAGAAGCAGTTCGGCATGAAGCAGGAGACCGAGGTTCGCTTCCCGGTCGTCCACGTCACCTTCTGAGGGCCCCGCCACCCCGGCGGAACAAACGCCCGAAGATCCCCAAGATCTCCGGGCGTTTCCACGTTTGTGGCGTGCGAATTGGCCGGCGTTGCCAGGTTCGGACAGGTTCGGACAGCTTCGGACAGGGGTGCGTGTGGGACAGGGGCTGCATTTCGCGCCGCCGTCGCTATCGTGGCGCGCCATGAACCTGCATGAACTCTTTCAATCACCGGTCCCGGAATCTTTGTTGGCTGCGACGGAAACCTTTATCGCCGATGATGGCGATCCCTGTTTCACGGCGGGCGTCTACGCAGCCGTCCACAGTGTCTATCGTTTCTACGAACTTGAGGAGTCGATGGTGAATCTGTCGGCGGATGGGGAGCGTCCCGACGGGTGGACCGCCGCCGAGTGGGAGCGCGCCCAGGTGTGGGGGTGGTCCGAGTATGCATCGGCGTTGGCGGAGGTTGCGTTGCCGCATGGCGAGCCGCCGGAGGTGCGCGAAGAGGCCTTTAAACGTTGGCCTTTCCAGGGGGTATGGCTCGTCGTCGATGCACCGACGGCCGCCTCCTTCGCCCGCGGCTACCGGGCGGGCCTAGGCCTTCTCACCCCCGAAGAGCGTGGGCATTTTCGGGAGCCGCTCCCGGAAGACGGGGCCCATGAGCCGCTGCTTCGCGCCCTTGCTGCCAATAAACAGTCCTACGAGCGCGCACTTTTCTCCGTCGATCCTTCCAGCCTTCCCAAGCTCTTTTCTCTCGTTCCCCATGCCGAGTCGATGAGCACATATTCCATCGCTGAGCTCACGGCGATGGGGATGCGACCCGGATTTTCCTTCGGGGTTCATGCTGCCGTTCTTACGACCCATCGATGCGCGGTTCAGGAGGACCTCCTCGATCAGTGGCTGCGCAGTCCTCCCCCGGGGAACCGCAAGGAGCGCCGGGAGCGGGCACTGGCCGATCGACGCGCCGGCCGCGCGACCAAAACGCACCGCTGCACGCCGGAGGAGCGCGAGGTGCTCGTGGGGGAGCGCTCCGGCTACGCGGCGCAGATGGCGATGAACCAAGAAGCGCATGGACTTGAAGCGCTTGCGCCGATCGCCGATCATCCTGAAACTCTTGCCGATTTCGCCGCCGGTTACCGCCTCGGCGTCGCGCTCTTGCCGGGCACGTTTGGGGCGACCTTCGTGACGACCGCCTGCGACACCCCGTCGCCGGAGTCGCTCCGCGCGATGGTGCTCGAGAACGTGGAGCGGCACCGCGCCCAGCGCCGGTCCGCGTAGCCGTTCAGGAGAGGGCCGCGAGCGCGGCGTCGACGTCTTCCGGCTCGAGGATGGCGTCGACGACGACGCGGCCGTCCATCGCGTCGAAGATGCGGTGCGGGTGCCAGCTCCGGTGAATGCCACCGACGTGGATGAGGATCACGCGAACGCCGAGCGGCGCGCAGAGCGGGATTTCGGCCGGGAACCCTTCGTTCCAAATCCACGCGGAAGTGTCGATTTTCTCTGCGTCTTTGGTGCGGAGGCCTCTCATCTCGCCTCGACCGTCACCCTCGCTTCGCGAGGACGGATCGAGGCCTCGCCAGGTCGAGAGCTGCCAATTGCTTCCGATCGAAACGTCCGTGCTGCTGCGACCGTGGAGAACGGCAGACGCTTCCGCGGGGAATGGCTCACCGGGGATCGCGTGGCCTGCCGGGATCGGGCCGGCGGTAAGCGCCTCGCGGAGGAGCGCGTGGAGCTGAAAATTATCAGCGATTCCGAAGGCTCGCAGGCGGAAGCCGCGGCGGTTTTCGGCGTCGAGGACGAGGAAGGGCTCGTCGTCGAGGACGTGGAGCATCTTGCCGAGGAACCCGTAGCGCTCGCCGTAGCGCCGGAGGTTTTGACGAAGGGCATCGCGTTGCGGGAGGGAGGCGCGGCGGGTGGCGCTCCGCGAGAGGTAGGCCATCGCCGCACGCTCGAGCAGGTAATAACCCTCGGAAAACTCAAACTCTTCAGCCGCTTCCGGATCGCTGGGGAGCGATTGGAGCTCGGTCAGTAAGAGGTCAAACACCGCCTTCGGGAAGGACTCGCCGACCGACTCCTCGGAGATCTCGACGAGCGCCCCCGCAAGCAAGGCGATCGCTCCGCAGCGGTCGATCGAGGGCGGGCGCGCAGCAGATGGGCGCGCGCGCAGCAGCGAATCCAAGCGCCCAAGCATCGCTGCACGCTCCGCCGGGGTCGCTTTCGCGTGTTGAAAATAGGCGCCGATGGCGTCGTCGAGGGCCCGTCCGTCGGCGCCGATGGCGTCGTCGACGGCGGGCCCACTTCCCCAAGGCTCGCCGGTCAGGAAGGCGTGTTCCAGGTTTGCGAAGAGGGCATCCATGGCCGAAGCGTCGCCCATCTCGCCGCATTCGTGGAAAGATTCGTCGCGGGTTCGGTGGCGATTGGACGGTATTTTTCCCGAGACGGACGCTCAGACCCTCGCGATAATCGCGCGCATGCTCGCTGAAGAAGCCAAGCTCCTCGCCCAACTGCCGGCCCGCTTGACCGATGTGGCCGACCTCGCACTCATCCTCCGTCGCCAGAGCAAGCTCCTACGGCGTGCCTTCGAAGCGGCGCGCCCCGGGCAGCTTGGAACGCCCGGATTTTCTTTGCTTATCGACCTCTATGGCGACGAGCTCCGGAAGGCGGCGGGCGCCTTCGTCTACCTGGAGATCGCCGGGCGCGGCGACGACGACTGTACGGTGACCGTCGTCGAGCAGCTCAGGGAGGGCGAAGAAGAGGACGTCGACGCCGGCCGACGCCTTCGTAGCGACGTGGAGGGGCGCTTCGCCGAACGGCCGGAAACCACGATTACCCTGGATGATTTCTTCGCCGTGACCGACGAGGACGACGACTTCCTCAACGCCCACAACGAAGCGATCGAGCAGCCGGACGAGACCCGCGCGTCGGTCGTGTTGCTTCGTTCGATCCTCACGGACGGCTTCGCGCTCCCCCAAGAGAAGTTCGACGAGATCGTCTTCCTCGGCGCGCTCGCCAACGCCGCCTGCAAGTACTTGTTTTTTGGGCTCCCTCAGCTCCTCCTCGACGTCACCATGCGCGTGACGGCGGCGCTCCCTTTCCGGCTCGACGACCCCTTCGCCGCGGTCGCGATCCCCGGCGGCGGCATCCACCCGCCGCGACGCCCGGACGGCCGAAGTCCGTATCTAACGAAAACCATTCTTAAATTCATCGACGACCGCCCGGAGATCGTCCCGAGCTTTGAGGAGGGGGAACAGCTCGCCGAGCTCGGGCTCCGCCTCGATGGCGCCGTCGCGAACCTGTTTGCGATCAGCGTCGCCGCGCTTGGCCGCGCGGAGGGCCGGCGCCGCGGCGAAGAGATGGCCGCCGACCGCTTCCGGATCACCGATGCCATGACGACGAGCGATCTCGCCGCCTCCCGCTACCGGGCCGCCGCCGGCCTCGCCGCGTATGCCTGCCCGGCCCTCGAAACGGTCTTTGCGGAGATGAACGCCGATCCGTCGCTTTCGGACGAAGTCGGCGCCGGCAAGGGGCGCGACATCGCCGCCGGCCTCCGAGCGATCCGCCTCGCCCTCGGGAAGGATCCGGAGCCGGAAGAGACGCGCGAAGAGCTCATCGCGCGCGTCCAGGAGCGCGGCGCTGCCCTCGCCTACGCGACCGCCGAGCGCCTCCCTGCGGGGCACCCGTACCGCTTTGAGGCGGGGGCCGACGTTCCGTTCCCGATCGCCGTCGCCTTCTGCGCCAACGGCGAGGAGACCTACGAAGCCCATTTCTCCGACGATCCGGAGACCTACCGCCATGTCGGGGACCGGGTCGCCTACCACGACGGCGTCGCCGCGGCGCTCGTCCCGGCGCGCGAGCTGTACCTCCCGGCCGACGTCGTCGCCGTGCTCCCGCGTCGGGATCGAACGCCGATCGTCGAGCGCTTTCAGCGCCGCTTCCGGACCCACGACGTCGGCAACTTCGTCGTCCTCCTTGGCGAGATGCCGACGACGCCAGAAGGCCTTAACTAACGACTACGTGAGGGGCCCACTTCCACAGGGGCCCGTCACGGCGCAGGTAGCGACACCGCGGCGGGGACGATGGCGCTCGGATCGGGGAGCTTTTCGCGGCCGGGGACGCCGACGAGCGCCTCGTAGGAGAGCCCCTCAAACACGTTCGCCGCCGTCTCCCCTTCGACCCACACGGCGCGGCATTTCACGTAGCCGAAGACGTTATCGACCTCTTCTTTGAGGTAATACGCGTGCCCGGCGACCGCTTGCAGCATGGCGACCTCCGGTTCGTCGGCTTCGGTCACGATCGTGTGGCTGCCGGGGGCGGCGAGGTAGCAGAAGTAGCCGGGGCCGCGTGTGGCGCCGACGAGCACGCCGTTGTCGTGGGTCGGAAACGTCACAGCGCTCGCGAGAACGCTGGTTCGCGCGACGCAGACCTTCGCCGCCCCCTCGGGCCCGGCGCCACCGGGGTTGATCGGCGCGGCGACCGGCGTTTCGAGCTTCCAGCTCGTGCATGCGACGAAAGGGACGAGAAAAAGCGCAGCGGCGAGGAACGGGAGCGGACGGCGGGACATGCCTGCCTAGGTCAATCGCCGTGCCAGCCCGGTCGAGGCTCTTGAAACGCGGTGCACCTACCGGTCTTCCCTTGCGGGGCGGCGGTGCACCTACCGGTCTTCCCTTGCGGCGAGCGGTGCAGGTACCGGTCTTCCCTTGCGGCGAGCGGTGCAGGTACCGGTCTTCCCTTGCGGCGAGCGGTGC
>JAAFHJ010000270.1 GCA_013298325.1 Myxococcales bacterium
AAGAAATCGGGCTGCCGCTCGACGAAATTTCGGCGTTTTTTCAAGGACCTAACGATCCGGCCGCCCGCCTGGAACGGCTCACCGCGGCGGTTGCGGCGCGGCGAATCGCCATCGCCCGCGAGAAGGAACGGCTCACCGCCCTCGAGGGGGAGCTCGACGCGCTCGCCGCCGTCCCTTTCGAAGGGGGGTGCCTGTTCCCTGCATCGTTCGTCGACCGCCTCGTTCTGCGCCACGAGGCGGCTCGTTAGCTACACCAGGTCGTCGATGGGGCCGGCCCCCTCGCGGACGATCGTCCCGGGGATCTGGCTCAAATCGACGATCGTTGTGCCGATCAATCCCCCGGCGCCGCCGTCGAGAACCAGGAACACCCCGGGGAACTTTTCCGCAATTTCGTGCGGGTCTACCTCGGGGGTGTCTGACCCGTGTATTTGGGCGGTCGTTGAGAGGATTGGGGCGCCGAGTTCGGCAGCCAGCGCGTGGATCACCGGGTGATCGGGGACGCGGAGACCGACCTGTTTCTTCTTGTTTTGCAGAAGCTTAGGGACCTCTCGCGTCGCCTCCAGGATGAACGTGTACGGCCCCGGAAGGTGGTGCTTCAGGACGCGATACTGGGCGTTTTCGACGACGGCGTATTTCGCGATCTCCGAAAGGTCCGGGCATACAAACGAGAACTGATGGGTTTTCGGCGCACGCTTGATCTCGTAGAGGCGATCGATCGCCTTCTTATTTCGTAGATCACAGCCAAACGCGTAGGTGGTGTCGGTCGGGTAGGCGATGATCTCCCCGGCACGGAGCGCCGCCGCCGCCTGGGCAATTTTCCGCGGTTCCGGATGTTCGGTGTTGATGGCGACCAGCATGACCGCCGCTTACTCGTTCGTCGCGAAGGAGTGGCCGCAAAACCGTAGTAGAGAGAGGGGACGATGACGCTCGCGAGTCTGCCGCTCAGTTTTTATCGGACCGTGGCCGTGATCTTCGGGCTCCTCTGGGGGAGCTTTCTCAACGTCGTCATCCATCGGATGCCTCGGGAAGAGAGCGTGGTTTCGCCCGGGTCCAAATGCGCTTGCGGCACACCGATCCCCGCCTACCGCAATATTCCCGTGATTTCGTGGCTCCTGATGGGCGGGAAGGCCCCGTGCTGCGGGGTGAAGGTCTCCCCGCGCTATGTGATCGTCGAGATCCTCGGCGGACTGCTCTCCCTCGCCGTCTTCGAGGTGCTCGTCCGCGATCTCGGCCCCGGCACGCCGATCGGCCGCGCGGCGCTCGTCTACGTCAGCCACTTTGCCGTCTGTTGCATCCTCCTCGCGGCGACCTTCATCGACTTCGAGTGGATGATCATCCCCGATGAACTCAACTACGGGGCGGCGCTTCTGGGCGCGGCGACGTTCTGGTTCCGCGGGATGTCGATCGTCGACGTCGTCGTCGGTGGCATCCTTCCGCCGCTCGGCCTCTGGCTTTTTACCAAAGGCTACGCGAAGTTGCGTGGCATCGACGGCATGGGGATGGGCGACTTCAAGCTCCTCGTCGCCGTCGGCGCCTGGTTTGGCTGGAAGGGGACCGTCTTCGTGATCTTCGCCGGCGCCGTCCAGGGGACGCTCGCCGCCGTCGCGATGAGGCTCACCGGCGGGTCGATCCCGCTGCCGCCGAACGTCCAGGCGGAGCTCGACGAGGTGCGTAAGCTCGCCGAGGAGGGGACGCCGGAGGAGCAGGAGGAGGCGAAGAAGATCCTTGAAGAGGAGCTCTTGACCCAGGTCGACGGCAGCTTCGGCCGCTCGGCGCTCCCGATGGGGCCCTTTCTGGTGCTCGGCTTCTACGAGTGGCTCTTCGCCCACGACGTGATTCTTGAGCGCTTCCAGTCGTTTACGATGCCCGGCTAGCACCGCCCTCGGCATCTACTTTTTCGTCTCGTCCCGGCGAAGCGCCGGATCCGAGAACTTCTTTGTCTCGTCCCGGCGAAGCGCCGGATCCGAGAACTTCTGGGGATGCCCGTCCTGCATCACGCGGCACAAACGGAAAAGACCGAAGAGACAATCGTCTCTCCGGTCCTTTCTTAAACCGAGCTCCGTGGGCGATCAGGCCCCGGTGCGGTCGGTGATGGCGACGTAGTCGCGGGCGGTCGGCCCCGTGTAGATCTGGCGCGGACGCGCGATCTTCGTGGTGGGGTCTTCCATCATTTCCTTCCAGTGGGCGATCCAGCCGGGGAGGCGACCAATGGCGAAGAGCACCGTGAACATGTCGGTCGGGAAACCGAGAGCGCGGTAGATGATGCCCGAGTAGAAGTCGACGTTCGGGTAGAGCTTCCGTTCGACGAAGTAGGGATCCTTCAATGCCGCTTCTTCGAGCTCTTTGGCGATGTCGAGGAGCGGATCCTGGATGCCAAGCTTGGCGAGGATCTTGTCGGCCGTCTTCTTGATGATCTTCGCGCGGGGGTCGAAGTTCTTGTAGACGCGGTGGCCGAAGCCCATGAGGCGGAAGTCCGAGTTCTTGTCTTTCGCAAGCTCAACGTACTTCTTGACGTTCCCGCCATCGGCCTTGATCTTCTCAAGCATCTCGATGACTTCCTGGTTGGCGCCGCCGTGGAGCGGGCCCCAGAGGGCGAGGATACCGGCGGCAACCGAGGCGAACACGTTCGCGCGGGAGGAGCCGACAACGCGCACCGTCGACGTCGAGCAGTTCTGCTCGTGATCGGCGTGGAGGATGAACAGAAGGTTCATCGCCTGCTCAATTTCCGGATCGATGTGGAACGGCTCCGTCGGAACCGAGAACATCATATTCAGGAAGTTGCCGCAGTACTTGAGGTCGTTCCGCGGGTAGACGAACGGCTGACCGATCGACTTCTTGTACGCGTAAGCGGCGATCGTGCGGATCTTCGAGATCAGGCGCGCGAAGGTGATTTCCACCTGCGCCTTGTCGTTGATGTCGACCTCTTCCGGGTAATAGGTCGAGAGCGAGCAGGTCATCGCCGAGAGGACCGCCATCGGATGCGCCGTCGACGGGAAACCGTCAAAGAAGCGCTTCATGTCCTCGTGAATGAGGCTGTGGCGGGTAAGGAGATTGGAAAAGCGATCCAATTCCGGTTGCGTCGGCAAGTTCCCATGAATGAGAAGGTATGCCGTCTCGACGAACGTGCTCTTTTCGGCGAGCTGTTCAATCGGGATGCCGCGATAACGAAGAATCCCCTGCTCGCCGTCGAGGAAGGTGATGGCGCTCTTCGTCGACGCGGTGTTCATAAACGCCGGGTCGATGGTTACGAGGCCGGTCTTCGCGCGCAGCGGCGCGATGTCGATCGCGCGCTCGTTTTCCGTCCCGACAATCACCGGGAGCTCGAGCGAGCCGCTGCTGAGCTTGATCTCTACCTTCTCCGTCACGTTGTCCTCCAAGAGGTTCCGGGGCGTTGCCGCGCACCCTCATTAGGCGTCCGTCGATCCTCCGGCCGGATCCCACCGGACGAGGCAACCGGCTTCTGGAGCCGGGTCGCGGCGGTTTCTAGCCCACGATGCTGCATGAAGTCGAGACCCGCGAGAAAACTTTTTCGCAGTGCGTAGTTGCAGGTAGGTGCGCGTCCGCCCGGAGGCGCCGAAGGCGGTGAGGAAACGGCGCGCAGGACTCTAGGTGCGCGTCCGCCCGGAGGCGCCGAAGGCGGTGAGGAAACGGCGCGCAGGACTCTAGGTGCGCGTCCGCCCGGAAGCGCCGAAGGCGGTGAGGAAACGGCGCGCAGGACTCTAGGTGCGCGTCCGCCCGGAAGCGCCGCAGGCGGTGAGGAAACGGCGCGCAGGACTATAGGTGTGGCGGTGAGGAGGCACCCGCTATGCTCCCCCCATGGCCGACTACCGGGAGCAGGCGATTGTCGACGATCCGAGGCGCCTTGCAAGTCGCATTGAAGAGAGTCGTCGCATGCTCACACCGGCGCGCGCGGGGCTCTTTGCCGTGCTCGCCGTTGGCGGAGCGACCGTCAGTATTATGGCGTCTGCGACGGGAGATTTTGTCTCTCCGGTGAGTCGTATCGCCGCGTTCTTCTTTCCGATTTGGGTCGGCGCCCTTCCGGCGATTCTTGTGGCGAGCCTCGTGAAGGTGCGTGTCATCCGTGAGCGCTCCGAGGACGGGACGTTCCGCTTTTCCCGGGGCAATCAATCGCGCTTCCGTCTCTGGGGCGCGATCTATCTCGTCCTTCTTTGCGTCCTCGGCGGTTCCTGTGCGCGTAGCCTCGGCATTTCGGGCCCGCCGCCGCGGCCGGCGATGACGCCCGTGAACGCAGTCTAGCTCCGCCACATGCGGCGCGCGTCGGCCTGGGCCATCGCGATGCGGCGCTGCTCGGCGACGAGTGCTCCGTAAGCGCGCGGCATGCCATTCTTCACGATCGGGCCGCCCGGTTCGCGGGCGAGCGCGTAGAGGACCTTCAATGCCGCTTCGGCGTCGTCGCTCGCGCGGTGGGCGTTTGTCAGGGAAATTCCGAGACGTGCGGCGACGTCCCCGAGCGTTCGCGAGCGCTCGCTCGCCTGAATGGCGCGTGCCCAGACGAGCGGGTCGAGCCACGTGACCTCGGGGCGCAGCGCGGGGACGTCCCGACGGACATGCTTCGCACGCGTGCATTCTGCATGCAAAAAACCGCGATCGAAGTTCGCATTGTACGCCGCAGGAATCGTCCCGATGAGCGCATCGGCGATCTCTTTGGCGACCTGGGCGAAGGTCGGCGCATCCTTCAGATCTTCATCGGAAATCCCGTGGACCGCCTGCGCCTCGGCCGGCATCGGGATGCCCGGCTGGATGAGCCAGTTGTGGCGGCGCAGGATCGTGTCGCCGCGGCCGACGACAATGCCCAATTCGACGACGCGATCGACGGCAGAATCGCGGCCGGTCGTTTCGACGTCGAGCATCGCGATCGGGATCTCGTCCCAGGGCATGTCGGCGGCGAACTCGTCGGCGACGCCGCGGACGCTCGTCTTCAGGAGGTGAGCGATGCCCGGGTAGTGGCGCCCCGAGGGGAAGCAGCCACAGGCGTCACCCCCTTTTGAACTCATTTCGCGGGCTTTGCGCTCGCGGCGGCGCTTGCCGGTGCGCTCGCGGCAGGCTTCAAGTCTCCGCTCAGGGCACCGGAGGGGGCGGCGGGGAGGGTGCCGGTCGTCTTGGCGGGCGGTTCCACGCCGTTCATCGCGAGCTCCATGTCGACCCAGCCGGGGAGGTCCCCGCCGTCAAAAAGGCGCCCGTTGATGTAGATCGAAGGGGTACCCTTGAGTTCGATCTCGTCGGTCAGCTTGCGATCTTTTGCAATTCGATCGGTCGCTTCGTTGCCGGCAGAGTCGGCTTTGAACTTGGCGATATCGAGATTGAGTTCCGTCGCGTACTTTTGGAGGTCGGCGGGGGCGAAGACCGGCTGATTTGCGAACAACTTCGCATTCATCTCCCAGAACTTCCCCTGGCGGAACGCCGCAAACGCCGCGCGCGATGCCGGCTCCGCAAGTTCGTGGCCAGGAATCTGGAGATTCACGAATTTGTAGACGAACCGGATCTTGTCTTTCCGCTCTTCAAAGATCTTATCCATTCCCGGCGCGACCGAGGCGCAGTGGGGGCAGGCGAAGTCGGCGAACTCGACGATGGTCACCTTCGCGTCTTCCGGCCCCCGGGAAGGGGACCCGTCGACCGGGAGCACTCGGACCTTGGACGCATCGAAGCGATTCTTAAAGGAATCGGCAATTTGCGTATCGGTCTTGCCGTCGCGGACCGCCCGCAGCACGAACTGGGCGGCCGGGAGGCACGCCTTGCAGCTGTTCTTGCTCTGGATGCAGGCTGCGACTGAGCCCTTGAAGTCGCTGCACGGGGCGTCAAACTTCGTGACGTACCCGGAAAACTCTTTGCGTTCTCGGGGAGTAAGCACGTTGGTGTTGACGCCTTCGAGGCTTACCGGTGCAGTCTCCGTGGCCGGTTTGCTCGAGTCGGCGGTCGCCTCGGGGCCGCCCGGCTTCCCGCAGGACGCCTTCGCGGAGCTGAGACCGAGGCCGAGACCAAACAGGAGGACGGTGACCGCTTTCATGGCGGCGCGAACCCTAGCTCGGATCCTGGCGCTGGGGGAGTCCGATTGCCGAAGCATGTGGGTCGACCACAATCGCTTTGTGCGGCGAGTCGCGGTAAGGCGGCGCCGATGGAGCACCTCGACCCCGATGGTTGGGACGACGACTACGTCGAAGCGCCGGATGAACTCCGGGGGGCGCGCCACCTGGTCGTCGTCGGTGGGGGGCGTGGCGGCGTCGGAAAGAGCCTGCTTGCCCAGAACCTCGCCGTCTATTTTGCCCAGCTCGGCAAGCGGGTCGTCCTCGTAGATGCTGATGCTACAGGCGCGAATTTACACGCACAATTTGGCGTGCGTGCCGCCGCTCGTGATCCCAACGTCGACGAGGATCCCCACGGCTCCTTCGAGAACGCGCTCGTCGAAACGCTCGTCCCCGGCCTCTGGCTCCTGCCGGCCGCCCACGACAGCATCAAAGTCCCCTTCGCACTCCGCGCCGCACGGAAGGCCCGCTGGCTCTCCCGGCTCCGGGCGCTCCCCTGCGATTACCTCGTCGTCGATGCCGGCCCCGGCCACGGTCCGCTCGCCCTCGACCTGCTCCTCGCCGCCGACGTCCCAATCTGCGTGACGGTCCCCGAGCCGCCCGCCGTCGAGACGACCTACCGCGTCTTCCGCGCCGCCTTCCTTCGAAAAGTCCGCCGGAGCCTTGGGCGCGACCGCTTCAAGCTCGGTCTCCTTGACCGTTACCTCGAAGAAGAAGGGCGGATCCCGACGCCGCTCTCCCTCT
>JAAFHJ010000271.1 GCA_013298325.1 Myxococcales bacterium
TTTGCGGCAGCAACCGCCTTCCCGCTCCTCGCCACGCTCGCGATGTTTACGATCTCGCTCACCCAGCTCGGCGCTTTCTGCAAGCTCTGCGTCGGGATGTACGCCTCGAGCGTGCTCCTTGGCGTCGGCGGCTTCTTCGCCTTCTCGGCATGGCGGGAAGCGGGCGCGACGACGGCCGGCAAACGGGCGCCCGGCGGAACCTTGATTGAGTCGCGCCCCCAGCAATTTGGCGGCCCCGACGACAACGTCGCCACCGCCCGCGACGGCGCCCCGGCGACCGGCAGCGGCGGCAACCCGTTCCCGCTCGTCCTCGCCTCCTTGGTCGTCCTCGGCATCGCGGCGGTCCTCCCGGCCGGCGTCTATGCGGCCTCCCTCCCCGACTACCGCCCCTACCTCGGTGGCTGCGGAAAGCTCGTCGAGAAAGAGGAGAAGCACAAGGCGCTCCTCGTCATGCCGACGACCGCCGGAAAACGCCAAGCAACCTTCTTTGAAGATGCCCTCTGCCCGACGTGTAAGGGGTTTCATCAGCGCCTGGTGGCGGATGGAATTTACGATCGCCTCACCGTGCAATCGTCGATGTTTCCCCTCGATTCCGAGTGCAACTGGATGATCGACCGCTCGCTGCATCCGGGCGCCTGCGTCGTCGCGAAGGCGATCATCTGCGGCGACAAGTCCTCCAAAGCACGCCAAGTTCTCGAGTGGGCCTACGACGAGCAGGAAGACCTGACGAACCTGGGCAAGACGAACAAGGACGCCCTCCGCGCCAAAATCAAAGGGCGCTTCCCCGATATTGATTCCTGCATCGACTCGAAAGAGACGAAGCAGCGCCTCGACCAGATGCTCCAATTCGCCGTCACGAACAAGATCTCCGTGTCGACGCCTCAATTCTTCCTCGGTGACTCCCGCGTCTGCGACGAAGACACCGATCTCGGCCTCAAGTACACGCTGACTCAAATCGCGCCGGAGGTGGTTCCGTGAGTTCGAAGACCCCCCTTTTCGTCGGCGGCGGCGCCCTCGGCGCCCTCGTTGCATTCACCTCGATCTTCGTCGCAAGCGAAGTCGGCGCCGCGAAGAACCGCCTCGCCCACCCGGAGCTCGCCGCCACGGCGGCCCCCGTCGCCGCGATCGCCGATCACGCGGAAGCCCCCTACTGCACGCCCCAATTCAAACAGGTGTTGCAGCGGGTCCTCAATGCCTGCGGGCTCGTCGGCAGCGAGTCGCGCCGCGGCTGCCAACCGGCCGACGTAAAGACCTTCGCGAGCATCGACGACAACGACTTCAATGCGCTCTTCACGCCGCTGAAAGATCGCGGCGGCATCGTCCTCTTCGACGAAGCGAAGGACGCCCTCGACGAGCCGGCCAAGAAGCTCGTCCGCGACCTCTGGGAGGACCGCCGCGGCGCCCGCTACTTCTTCATCGTCGCCCGCGCCTCGAAGACGGGGACCGTCGAGAACAACCGCGCGCTCTCCCACAAACGCGCAAACTCAGTGCAGTTCTTCCTTCAGGAAGAGACGAAAGATCCCGACCTCGACAAACAGGTCGGCATGCTCTGGCTCGGCAAGGAATTCGCCCAGCTCAGCAAGGACACCTGCGAAGGCTGGAAGACGTCGCGCCCGGGAAAAAACTGCACGGAAGAGGCCGTTAACCGCTCGGCGTTTGCCTCTTGGGTCGACTGCCGCCTCTGAAAGATCTCGGAATGAAGACGAAACTCCTCTCTTTGAGCATCCCGGTCCTCTTCGGTCTGATCGCCTGCGATTCGGCGAAGAAGCCCGATGCATCTGGCGGGCCGACCCGCGGCGAAGTGGTCGCGGCGAGCGCCGCCGTGCAGACCGTCGAAACCAAGAAGCCGGAGGCCCACGTCGACGCCAAACCGGCGACGAAGCGGAAGCTCTGCGACAAGGCGCCCGCCCAGAAAGGGAAGCGCCTCGATGGCCCGAACGTCGACCGGATCGGCAACGCGAAGAGCCTCGATTGCGCTGGCAAAATGGGGGTCGAGGCCTGCAACCGGAAGCCGATCGCGACGAAGCCGAATACGGTCACCTGGGTCAACGCCTGGGCCGGTTGGTGCGCCCCCTGCAAGGAGGAGATCCCCCGGCTCCTCGGCTGGGAAAAGAAACTCCAGGCGGCCGGAAAGAAGTTTGAAATCGCGTTTGTGAGCGTCGACGACGACCTCCGCCAGGCCGAAGCGTTCTTCGCCGCCACGCCGGCGGGGGGCCTCAAGGGGAGCTACCACCTCGCCGACGGCGAGCCGCGCACCACCTTCTTCACGCGCTTCGGCGTCAAGGCCGACCCGGAACTCCCGATCCACCTGATTTTCGACGGAAAAGGGGAGCTCTCCTGCGTCGTCGAAGGGGCGATCGACGACGGCGACTACGCGGAAGTCGAGCGGATCGCCTCCGGGCTCTAATCCCCTTCCATCAAAGAAAAACCGCCGCACCCTGAAAGAGGGCGTGGCGGTTTTCCTGTTTGTCCGAGGAGCTCTCAGGCGGTCTGGTAGCTCTCGATGGGCGGGCAGGTGCAAATGAGCTTGCGGTCGCCGAGGGCATTGTTGAGGCGGCCCACGTAGGGGAAAAACTTCCGATCGCGGGTTGCGGCCGTCGGGAACGCCGCGAGCTCCCGGCTGTAGGGGTGATTCCAATCGGCGCGGGTGACCTCACCGATGGTGTGGGGCGCGTTCTTGAGCGGGTTGTCCTCCTTCGGGAGGCGACCGTCCTCAACGGCCCGGATCTCTTCGCGAATGGCGATCATCGCCTCGCAGAAGCGATCGAGCTCTCCGAGCGACTCGGACTCGGTCGGCTCAATCATGAGCGTGCCGGGGATCGGGAAGCTCATCGTCGGCGCGTGGAAGCCGTAGTCCATCAGCCGCTTGGCGATGTCGTCGACTTCAATGCCGGCACTCTTCTTGAACGGGCGCATGTCCAAGATGCATTCGTGGGCGACGCGGCCGTGGGTCCCCTTGTAGACGACCGGGAAATGAGGGGCGAGGCGCGCCGCGATATAATTGGCATTCGCGATGGCGATCTTGGTCGCATCGGTGAGGCCATCGGCCCCCATCATTTGAATGTAGGCCCAGGAGATGAGCAAAATGCTCGCGCTGCCGTAGGGGGCCGCGCTGACCGCGCCGACGCGGATTCCGTCCTCTTCCGCGATTTGCGTGAGCTTCGGGAGGAAGGGGGTCAGGTGCTCAGCGACGCAAATCGGGCCCATTCCGGGGCCGCCGCCGCCGTGGGGGATGCAGAAGGTCTTGTGGAGGTTCAAATGGCAAACATCGGCGCCGATGTGGCCGGGGCCGGTGAGACCGACTTGCGCGTTCATGTTGGCGCCGTCCATGTAGACCTGGCCGCCACGTGCATGAATTTCTGCGCAAATCTCCTTCACGGCCTCTTCGAAGACGCCGTGGGTCGACGGGTAGGTGATCATCAAGGCGCCGAGGCGATCCTTGTATTGATCGGCCTTCGCCTTGAGGTCGGTGACGTCGACGTTGCCGTTGGCGTCGCACGCGACAACGACGACTTCAAAGCCGGCGATGACGGCGCTGGCCGGGTTCGTCCCGTGGGCGGAAGAGGGAATGAGGCAGACATTGCGGTGCCCCTCGTTCCGCGATTCATGGAAGCGTTTGATGACGAGGAGCCCCGCGTACTCCCCCTGGGCGCCGGCGTTCGGCTGGAGGGAGACGCCGTGGAAGCCGGTGATCGTCGCGAGCCACTGGGAAAGTTCTTCAAAAACAACCTGATAGCCACGCGCCTGATCGACGGGCACGTAGGGGTGCAGGCGGTTCCAGGGGGCGTCAGTGATCGGCATCATCTCCGCGGTGGCGTTCAGCTTCATCGTGCAGGAGCCGAGCGGGATCATGCTGTGGCAGAGGCTGAGGTCGCGCCCTTCGAGCTTGCGGAGGTAGCGGAGCATCTCCGTCTCGCTCCGGTGGGCGTGGAAGATCGGGTGGCTCAGGATCTCGCCGGTGCGTGCGGCAAACGCCGGGATCGCCACGTCGGTCGTGGCGGCGAGGACGGCCGGATCGACGGCGCCGAGGCCGAAGACGGTGAAGAGTACACGCAGTTCGTCGAGGCCGGTCGTCTCGTCGATGGCGATGGCGAGGCGCGTCCCTGAGACCTTGCGGAAGTTCACCCCGTGGGTGAGGCCGGTCGCGTGCCACCCAGCAATTTCGCTGGCGGAACCTTCCACGACGAGGGTGTCAAAGAAGGCGCTCGTGATGACGTTCTTCCCGCCGTCGCGGAGGGCGCGGGCGAGGACGGCGGTCGTTCCGTGTACTTTCTCGGCGATTCCGCGGAGCCCTTCCGGGCCGTGGTAGACGGCGTACATGCCGGCGACGATGGCGAGGAGCGCCTGCGCCGTGCAGATGTTGCTCGTCGCCTTTTCCCGGCGGATGTGTTGCTCGCGGGTCTGGAGCGCCATGCGGAGCGCCGGCTTGCCGTGGGCGTCTTGGGAGACGCCGATGATGCGGCCGGGCATCTTTCGCAAGTACTCGTTTTTTGTCGCAAAAAAGGCTGCGTGGGGGCCGCCGTAGCCGAGGGGGACGCCGAAGCGCTGGCTCGAACCGACGCAGACATCGGCGCCGAAAGAGCTCGGCGGCGCGAGGAGGACGAGGGCGAGCAGATCGGCGGCGACGACGAAAAGAGCCCCGGCCGCGTGGACCTTCTCGCCGAAGGCTTTGTAGTCGATGACGTCGCCGAAGGTCGTCGGGTACTGGACCAGGGCGCCGAAGACGCCGTCCAAGTTCGCTTCAACGACGGAACCGACCCGCACTTCAAAGCCCAAAGCTTCCGCGCGCGTGCGGATGACTTCGAGCGACTGGGGGTGGACGTCGTCGGCGACGAAGAACGCGTTCTTCGCGTCCGACCCTGCAAATCCGTGGGCGAGGTACATCGCCTCCGCGGCCGCCGTCGCCTCGTCGAGGAGGGAGGCGTTCGCGATCTCCAGACCGGTGAGGTCGGTGATCATCGTTTGATAATTGAGCAGCGCTTCGAGGCGCCCCTGGGCGATCTCCGCCTGGTAGGGCGTGTACTGGGTGTACCAGCCCGGGTTCTGGACGATGTTCCGGAGGATCACCGGCGGCGTGATCGTGTCCGAGTAGCCCTGGCCGATGTAGCTGCGGAATACACGATTTTCCCCACCGAGTTTGGCGGCGCGAGCGAGGAGTTCGGCCTCGCTGAGGGCGGCGAAACCGAGGTTCATCGGCGCGGCGAGCCGGATCGAGGCCGGGACCGTCTCTTCGATGAGCCGGTCGAGGGAGGGGGCGCCGAGCGTCTCCAGCATGCGCGCGAGGTCTGCGGAGCCGGGCGTCGGGCCGAGGTGGCGGGAGACGAAGCGGTCGGGGTGCGAGAGACGAACGGACATCGGGGCTCCTAAAAGGGGGATCTCCGGGCGAGCGCCGGGGATGGGCGCGGCCTAGCGAAAGTCTGCGAAAATGGCGAGTGGGAAGGGCGATTTGCCCCTACATGCGTGCTCGCCCCCACCGGCCGTTACACACGCGACCGCGAACGTGCCTGGTTGTCTGCTCGACGCTTACTCGTTGGAGAAATGGTCATAATTTCAGAGTTGTTTCGGGCGCTTCGCGCCACGTGCCTGCCCCTTGCCGCTGGCGCCCTGCTCGGACCCCTTTTCGCCTGCGGTGCGGTGGAGCCCTACGACGAGGATCCGTGCCGCGGACAACCAAACGCTGTTTGCGAGGATGTTTATGACCGCTCCGGTGTGCAAGTTTGCCGATTGAACCTTCAACCCTCGTCGTTCGATCGCCCCGGACACGGCCCCTTTGTGACGATTGATGATTTCGCCTGCGAGACCGTCTGCGATCCCGAAGACCCCCGATGTCCGAGAGGACTCAAATGTCAACGAGCAGAGGGCTACGCCGGCGCCGGCCCTCGAACCGACGAGATCAAGTCTTTTCATTCCTGCCAGATCCCGGAGAATAGGTAATTCTCTCAATGCCACTTCCTCGCGGGATACACGCGCTTCTCTTTCGTAGGTTTTCGCGAAGCGCCGCCATGGAGGCAGGGCGATCACCTCGCGCCAGTTGGTGCACTCTGCAGGCAATTTGCCCTCAGGGGTGCCGGTTTCTTTCGTGGGTGGGCAATCTTTGGTAGATGAGCGCCCATGAAGTTCCGCGCCCACCCGCTTGCCGCTCTCCCGTTGACCCTCGCCCTTGCGCTCTCGAGCGTCGCCTGCGGTGGCGGCACGCCGAAGGCGGCTACCGCGAATATCGTGGCGGGGGCGATGCCCGAAGGGGAATCGTGGAATGGTGTATATTACAACACCATCTTCGGGAACCTCCACATGAAGCAGGAGGGGGAGCACATCGTCGGCCGCTGGAAGCGCACCGATCAGTCGGCCTGGGGGGAGCTCGATGGCTCCGTCAAGGATAACCTCGTGAAATTCGAGTGGAAAGAGCACAAGATTGGGCTCGTCGGCCCCGCCGCCGAGGTCCACGGCAAGGGCTACTTCGTCTACTCGAAGGTCGCCGACGAGAAGTTCCCCAAGCTCGCCGGCGAGTTCGGCCAGAACGAAGACGAAGTCGGCGGGAAGTGGGACTGCGTGAAGCAGCTCAACGTGAAGCTCGATCTCAACAGCATCAACGGCGACACCGGCGCCGTCTCGGCCCCCGCGGGGGATACCGGCTGGCAGTGAGCGGTCGGCGCGAAGTCAAAGGCCCGAATCTTTCCTAGATTCGGGCCTTTTTCTTTTGCGATTCCCAAACGTCTCAACCAGGGATTCGCCCCCGCTCCTCGACTTCGACGAGCCCGTGGGGGGAGAGGACGACGTCGAAGAC
>JAAFHJ010000272.1 GCA_013298325.1 Myxococcales bacterium
TACGGTGCTCCTGCCGATCCTTATGCGCAGCCCGCCGCGGCTCAGTACGGTGCGCCTGCGGGCTACGGTCAGCCGCCGGCGCAGCAGGGGTACGGCGCTCCGCCGCCGGCTCAGGATGCGTTCGGTCAGTTTGGCGGTGCGGTCAACCAGGGCGCTCAAGCGGCGGGTGCGGCCTTCGGTCAAGCGGGTGCAGCTCTTGGGTCGGCCTTCGACCAGATGGGCGGCGGCGGTGGTGGTGGTGGAATGCAGCCCTACCAAGGTGGCCCGCCCCAGCAGTGGGGTGGCGGTGGTGGTGGTGGTGGCGGCCCGAAGGGGCAGGTCGGAAACGGCCTCACGGTGCTTCTGATCAGCATGGTCACGTGCGGCATCTACCAGTTCATCTGGTTCATGAAGATCGCTGGCGAAATCAACGGGTTCCTCGGCCGTGATGCCGTCCCGGTCGGCAAAATCTTCGGGCTCGGCATCCTCACGTGCGGCGCGTACGCGATGTACTGGCAGTTCGCCGAACTCGGCAAAATCGTGCAAGAAGTACAGACGAAGGCGGGCGTTCCGAATGCCCAGGACCAGGGGTTCATGTACCTCGTCCCCTACTACAACGTGATTCTCCTCCAGAACGAGCTCAACAAGGCGTGGCAGATGCCCGGCTGAGGCACGTGAACGAAGAGGAATCGGTCCGAAAAGACAGGGGGTCCAGCGATGGGCCCCCTGCTTCCGTTCCATCGACGACCGCCGCTCGCAAGCGTTGGGACGACGACGGTGCCCCTTGGCGTGTCCGTCTCGAGCGACTTGGGTCGTTGACCGTCATTCCGGCGATCCTTGCGTTCTTCATCGTGAATCCCTGGGTGCGCTGGCCGTGCCCCGTGCGGCTCGTCGCAGCGGAGCCGTGTCCAATGTGCGGGATGACGCGTGCGTGTCTGCTGGCGGCAACGGGCCGCCTCCACGAGGCTTGGCACATGCACCCCTTGGTGCTCGTCGTCGCACCGCTGTTGACGCTCCATGTCATCGCCGAGGCCTGGGGCTTCTGGCGCACCGGCAATTTTGGGTTTTCGGGCGATCGAAAAGCGGTTCGAACCGTTGGTTACGTGATTGTCGGACTCGCCGTAATCTTGTGGATCGTGAGATTTTTCGGGCTCTTCGGTGGTCCGGTTCACGTGGACCGCGGCCTATTTAAGTGAAAAGCGCTTTCAAGAGTTCCTAACGGTGGTCAGTTTCTTTTTTTTCGACCACATTAGGCCATCATGAAAGTACGCATTCCTTCCGGCACCGCATTTCTCGGAATCTCCCTCATTGCCGCAATCGCCGCATGTAGTGGCGCGACTACTCAAACGGTCGATGCGACGGTGTGTTCGTCAAAAACACAATGGATTGGAGGGGATGAGGAGAGCGAAGAGATGCATCCGGGGCGGGATTGTATCGATTGTCACTCGCGCCAAGATGGTCCGGGTTTTCAATTTGCGGGAACTGTGTTTCCGAAGTCTTCCGAGAACAATGACTGCTTCGGAACCGCAAATGCCGTCGTCGAAATTACCGGCTCCGACGGAAAGACGATTTCGCTGACGACGAATGCCGCCGGAAACTTCCACAGCAACTCGTCCGTCGCCAAGCCCTACACGGCCAAGCTGCTCATTGGCGGCAAAGTTGTTGGAGAAATGGGCAGCGCACAGACGAACGGAAGCTGCAACAGCTGCCACGCGCAGACCCCAATTGGTGGCGCTCCCGGGCGGATTTCGTCCAACTGATAGGGTCTTCTTTGCGTCTCACGAAATAGGAGTCTAGGTCATGGCGCTTATCCAACGAACCTCGTCGTTCTTGCTTCTTTCCCTCGTCGTCGCGAGCGGTAGCGCTTGCTATTCGGCAGTAAACAATGGGGGCTCCGCCACCGGCGACGACGGAGGCGTTTCCGGGGGCGACGCGGCGACCCCCGATGTCGATCCGCCCGACTCCCTTTTCGACGGCCCGACGACCTGCACGTCGGGCACGACGTGGACCGGCGGCGACAGCGAATCGCCGTACATGCACCCGGGCGGCGCTTGCGTCTCTTGCCACGCACAAAATGGCGGCCCCAAGCTGCTCGTGGGTGGCTCCGTCTTCGCAACCGGCCACGAGCCGGTAGACTGCAACGGCGTAAAGCCGGGGACCAACGCGATCACGGTCACGCTCACGAGCGCCGACGGTACGACGCACAACCTTCCGGTAAATTCCTCGGGAAATTTCTATCTTTACGCGCGTGGGAACTCGCTCAATACGCCGTTCACTGCGAAGATTACGCGTGGCGACAAGAGCTACGAAATGCACGGCGAGCAGACGAGCGGCGACTGCAATAGCTGCCACAGCATCGACGGTGCGAACGGCGCGCGCGGCCGAATCGTCGCGCCCTGAAATTTCTCGCAAATTCCCGCGAAACGGCGCTTCTCAGGAGGCGCCGTTTCCGTTAGGTGCGCTCCCATGCACGAAATCGCCGAACGCGTCCTCACAGGAGACCCACGCGCCATCGCCCGCGCGCTCCGTTGGATTGACGACCGCGTCCCTCAGGCGGAAGAAATCCTCCGAGATCTCTTTCCGTCGACTGGAAAAGCATGGGTGATCGGCGTTACGGGCAATCCGGGCGCCGGCAAATCCACGCTGTGCGATCGGCTCATTGAAGCATTCCGGAAGCGAGCCCTAAAAGTCGCCGTGATTGCCGTCGATCCAACGAGCCCGTACACCGGAGGCGCGATCCTCGGGGATCGGATCCGGATGAGCAGGCATGCGACTGATCCAGGCGTATTTATTCGAAGTGTCGCTACCCGCGGCCATCTCGGGGGGCTCTCTCGGTCGGCGCGGGACATGGTCCGAATCCTGGATGCAGCCGGGTACGACATCGTGATTGTCGAGACGGTCGGCGTCGGCCAGGACGAGCTAGAGATCACACGAACGGCGCACTCAACGCTCGTCGTGATGGCGCCCGGTCTCGGTGACGAGGTTCAGGCGATCAAAGCCGGAATCATGGAAACTGCCGATGTCTTTGCGGTAAACAAAGCCGACAAGGATGGCGCCGACGCGACCGTTCGCGACATCGAGCTCATGATTGCGCTTGGTGGAGAGAGTCTCGTCGCCGTTGGCAAGATCCGCGGTCACGTTGTCCATGGTGGGGCCGGGGAGGCGGCCGCCCACGGCGTTGTCGCGCCCGTCGGAGCGAGCCACTGGACGCCACCAATTTCGCGGGTAGTTTCAACGCGCGGCGTCGGTTTCGACGAGCTCGTCGCCGCCCTTGAGTCCCATCGAACCTGGCTTACCGAAACGACCGCCGGCCAGGAGCGACGCCGGGCCCGCCTCGCCGAAGAGCTGCGCGAGACGCTTCGCGAAGCGCTTATTGAAGCGGCCGAGCACGACCTCGCGGCCACGATGGATCTCGTCGTTGCTTCGGTCGCCGCCCGAGAGACCGACCCGTATACGGCGACCCGGGAACTCGTGGAGAAGTTCCGCGCCCGCTTCTGACGGCCTACGTCATTTCTTGCGGGCGGCATCGACGTCGGCCAGGCAATCTTCTTTGAAGAGGACGACATTGCCGGTCAACAATAGTTGTTTGGCGAACTCACGAGTCGCCGAAACGCCTTCATTCTCCCAATACATCACGCACTTCGTATTCGTGCAATGAGCGCCGTGCGTGGCGTCCTTGTGATTGGCGACCATTGAAACGCCATTGTCGACAAGCCCGATAGCGTGACCGATTTCATGAACAAGTGTCGACTGTTCGACGAATCGCTCGACGCTCGGAAACGCGGGAAGCCCGCTCGAAGCGATCACTGGCTTGAACATCGCAAGGACGCCCGTGGTACCGAGTGAGACGCCAAGGACGGCATCGTTCTTTCCATTTTCATCTTGGAAATAGCCGTTCACAAAGACCACGTAGTACGTCGCTTTCGATGCCGTTGGTGCCTTGTCGCGGTGTTTTTTTGCGATGCCCAACAGTGCGTCTGACGTGAACAGTTCACCAGACACATCGATCTTCTGCATCTGCGTCAGGTCGCTCGGAACGCTGACGTTCTTGTCGGGAAAAATGCGCCCGAGGTTTGTGCGGGTGACGCTCCAGAGGTCCGAGACTTTCGTCCCCGCTGCGCCGGTGTACGGTTCCGCGCCGCCCTGGTAGTCGACCTCGATTTCGACGTCGGTATACGCGCCCCCAAACACCGCCGCCTTCGGCGGTTGAGTCACGCCACTTGCCGAATTTCCTTCGGTTTCGCTCGATGAGCAGGAGGCGAGGATCGCAAAAAGGGGGAGGGCGGCGAAGAATTTCACCGAGCTACTTTACGGGACGCGCGCACGACGCACGCGGATTTGTCCTCGTGGCGCCGCGGAGCGGTCAAACTTTGAAGAAAAGTGAGCGCTTCGCGATGCGGAAGAGCTCCTTTTCACGGAGCGCAGCACGGTCGGCAGCTGGCGCTGACAGGGCCGCGTCGACGACGGGGCCGAGGGCTGCGTGCGTGAGCACGAGCGCTAATACGTGGAGAACGTAGGCTTCCGCGTCGGCATCGCTGGCGAAGCGAGGCTCGCCCGTTTGCGCCGTCTGTCCCGCCTTGATGTAACCTGCAACCAAAAAGAGGAAGGGGCGTGCGGGACCTGCCACGAGACGCCGCATTTCATCGGGCCGATCGAGCGCCTCGCGAAACAGCAGCCGTGCCCGGTCACCGTCCTCCGTGAAAAATCCGACGAGCGCCCCGAGCACGGCGTCGACCCGGTCGTCGGATTCCGCCGCGACGGCGAGGAGTCGCGGGAGGGCGTTGTACCAATGCCCGACGATGGCATCGAGAACCGCCTCCCGGAGAAGTTCCTTCGAAGGAAAATGATGTAAAATTGCCTGCTTGGTCACGCCGACGTCATTCGCGATATCCTGAATGGCGGTTCCGTCGAAGCCGGCGCTCGCAAAAAGGCGCGTCGCGGCATGTAGCACTGCCTCGCGCGGCGAAACGGGCGGAGTGCTTTTGCTTTTGGAAGCCGCTTCCCCGGATGGGGGTGGGGCAGAAGTGCGTCGGCGGGGCAGGGTCACGGGCTTCTCTTTGGCGTTTTCGTTGCCTGCGGCGCGGGCTTTTTTGCGGTCGTCGACGCGTTCTTCTTGGCTACTTTCGACGCCGGTCGACCCGCCTTCTTCGCATCGGTTTTCTCGACACTGCCTGCAGTCGTCGCTCGCTTCGTTCGTGAACTCGGCGGTTTGCGTCCAACCGTTGCGGCGTCCTCTCCGGCAACCGGGCAGTGGATGGCGACCGAGCAGGTCTCACACTTCGGCTTTTGAGCGTCACACACGCGACGGCCATGAAAAATGAGCGTGTGACTCAACAAGTCCCAATGGTCCCTCGCAAAGAGCTTGGAGAGATCTTGCTCGATGGTCGACGGATCGTCGTTCTTCGTGAAGCCCAGTCGTTGGGAGATCCGCTGGACGTGGGTGTCGACGACTACCCCTTCCGGCGTGCCGAAACAAACCCCGAGGACGACGTTCGCCGTCTTCCGACCGACGCCGGGGAGTTCGACAAGCGCCGCGAGCGTCTTCGGGACTTCTCCGCCGTGTTTGTCGACGAGAATCTTAGCCAAGCCAACGATATTCTTCGCTTTTTGGCGAAACATTCCGATCGTTGAAATGAGCGGCTCCACCTCCGTTGCCGGGTCGGCGACGGCGAGGGAAGCCGCGTCAGGAAATTTTGCGAAGAGCGCCGGCGTCGCCTTATTGACGGCGACGTCGGTCGTTTGTGCGCTCATGACCGTCGCGCAGAGCAGTTGGAACGGCGTCGCATGGTCAAGCTCGCAATGAGCATCCGGGTGGAGGGCCCGCAACGCTTGGTACGTTGCGAGCGCCTCCTCAGCCGTCCTCGTTCGGATGCGCACGTCCTGTCGCTCAGTTCAGCGAGGCCGGCGGAACAGAACCATCGGCAGGGGGAAGCATCGAACCTTCCTCCTCTTTTTCCCCTTCAGGCAGGACTTCGATCGCCACGAGGCGCTCGCCTTCCGCCAGGGTCATGAGCTTCACGCCTTGTGCGTTGCGGCCGGTCTCGCGGACTTCGTCGATGCGGGTGCGGATCGTCTGACCGCGATCGGTCATGAGCATCAGCTCGTCGCCCGACTTCACAAGGCGGATGTCGACGACGGGACCGTTCCGGTCGCTCGTATCGATGAGGATGATCCCCTTTCCGCCGCGCTTCTGCAGGCGGAACTCTTCGAGCTGGGTCCGCTTGCCGTAGCCGTTCTCGCACACAGCGAGCACGAAAGTGCGGGCGGGGTCGGTGATCGTAAAGCCTCGAACTTCATCGGTTTCGGAGAGTTCGACGCCCTTGACGCCCATCGTCGCGCGACCCATCGGACGGACCTGCTCCTCGGGGAAGCGGATCGATTGGCCGTCCTTCGTAGCGATGAGGACTTCGCTCGTTCCGTCAGTCAGCGCTGCCGAGAGCAGTTCGTCCCCCTCCTCGACCTTCACGCCGATGATGCCGCGCTCGCGGAAGTTCTCGTACTCGGTCAGGGCGGTCTTCTTGATTTGCCCCTTCTTCGTCAAGGTCACGACGTAGCGACCTTCTTCGATCTTCGGCACCGCGACAATCGCCTTGACCTTCTCGCCGGGCTCCATGCCGACGAAATTCACAATGGCGCGGCCCTTGGCATTTCGTGCGGCGAGCGGGATCTCGTAGACCTTCTTCACATACACTTTACCCGTCGAGGCAAAGATGAAGACAAAGCTGTGCGTCGATGCGTAGAAGAGCTGGCTGACCCAATCTTCGTCGCGGGCGCTCATCCCTTGAAGCCCC
>JAAFHJ010000273.1 GCA_013298325.1 Myxococcales bacterium
TCATGCCAGGGGGGGACGATCGGCTTCGAGACGTAGAGCACGCGCGGCTTCATGAAGGCCGCTTACTCTACTGGGTCGCCGCCTTCAGCCCCTTTTGGGCGCCAGTGATTGCGCTCTCGACGGCTCCGTCGATGGCACGCTCCCGGAGGGCGACAAGCGCCGCCTTGTCGCTGCTCGTCCCCGCGGTCGTGGCGCCCCCACCAAAGCTCCCTTTGAGGGTTTGATCAGGCGACTTTCGAATGAGAAACTCAAGTTGAGCTTTCATCGTAGTCCGCCCCCCTTCCGACCCTTGATCGAGCTTCTTGAGCTGCGTGTCGAGGACGAGGACCGGGATCTTCTTCGCGACCGCCTGCTGCACAAGTGGTCCGTCGGCGTCGACGCAGACGACCCCCTTCAATTTGGAGCGGCATTGCGTGCGGATCGCAGCGCGGACGAGGCCATCGACATCGGCCTCTTTTGTAAGGTTCTTCACAGCGCCGACCTGAAGGACGTAGCTTGCGCCGGTGAGCGTCGGAGCGGGAGGGTTCTCCAGGGCGGAAATACTCTTGTCGAGCACCTTCTGGACGGAGGCGTCGCTCTCTTTGCTGCGCGCGCGCTTCAATGCCGGAATCGCCCCCGGGTCATTGAGCGTAGTTAGCGCAGATGCTGCGGCAGCTCGAACCGATTTCTCGGTATCAAATAGCGCTTTTTCGAGCTCGTTCCGCGCACCGACGGGCCGCGTCTTGCCGAGCGTGAGCGCCGCGCCCATGCGGACCCGGTAGTCGGAAGCGCCGGTCACGTCCTCCTTCGGGTCGCCCGCTTCCGCCTCGCGCGCTCCAGCCGCAAGAACCACGACGAAGCCGGCGGCCCACGCCAGCCGCGCCCAAGCGAAGGGGCGTGCGCGTGCCGACGGACCGGAAGCGGCAGGGGGCAAGGAATGCTCCACGAAGGGGCGATGTTCGCCCGTCTGTGGCGCCGTGAAAACGGAAATAGTCGGTCGCGCACGCTTTCGCGCGCACGCGGCAGTCGGGAACGAAGAGACCACGCCTTAGGGGCGCGCGAGGAGCGCTTCGACAGCGGCGGAGATGCGGTCGTCGGCGCCCGGCTCGGCCCCCACGAAGACGCCACGAACGACGCCGGTGCGGTCGACCACGAACGTGACCGGGAGCGCCGGAGGGAGCGCCCAGAGCGATGCCGCCTTCTTCCCGTCGTCAAAGACGAGCGGCATCTGGAGGCCAAGCTTGCGGGCGAAAGGGAGCGCCTCGGCGGCGTCATCGTCTTCAGAAACGCCAATTACTACAAGGGTATCCGAATGCTTTGCCGCAAGTGCATCGAGCTTGGGGAGCGCTTGCCGGCACGGCTCGCACCAGGTCGCCCAAAAGTCGACGACGACCACTTTCCCCGCATAGGCGTTCGGCTCTCGGGGGCGCGAATCGGCACTCGCACCGATCGCGATCGGCGTGCCGCCAAGGGCTAGAGCCGGCTTCCCGACGAGGGGGTGATTCGCCTCGTCGGAGGCAAACCGGGACGGGGCGCTCCCGCCACAGGCAAGGAGCAGCGCCCCTACGACGACGGCAAAGGCCGGTCCCTTCGCGACGGCCAGCAAATTCCCTGGCGGAGGCGTCGCGGCGTGCGGGCCCGTTCCAGCGCGGGCCCACGTCAGCAGGGGTCGAATCATCTACAATGCACCTTTCGAAAGACCGGTCGGCGAAACTCTGGCTCGGGACTAAGGCTGAGATGCCGCAGGCGATGCGGCGGTTTCGCGGCTGCGCATCCGCCCGGAACCGCCGAAGAGGAAACGGCGCGCAGGTCTTCAGCTAGCTAGCGCAAGACGCGGTCGAGGGCATCGGCGAGCCGGGTGACCGCCTCGACGGCGAGCGGCCCTCGCGTCCCGGCGCGGGTCGCCTTCTGAGGCTTTCCACCGGAAATTCGGCCCAATTCGCTGCTCGGACCGACGACGCGGCCGAAGCCCATCGCCTCCGCTTCCGCGAGACGGAGCTCGGTCCGCACGACGTTGCGCACTTCGCCGGCGAGACCGACCTCGCCGTAGACGACGGTGTCGGCGTCTACGAGGCGCCCCGTGTGGCTCGAAGCGACCGCCAGCGCGACGGCGAGATCGAGGGCCGGCTCGTCGACGCGGAGACCGCCAACGACGTTCACGAAGACGTCGGCACGGCCAAGGACGAGGCCGCACGAACGCTCGAGGACAGCAAGGAGCATCGCGAGGCGCCCGCCGTCGACGCCGCGCGCGACGCGCCGCCCCGAGCCCGAATCCGCAGGAGAAACAAGTGCTTGCACTTCCACAAGCATGGCGCGGTCCCCCTCGCAGGTCGCCGCGATCGCGCTCCCGGGCAGCCCCTTCGGTCGCTCGGCGAGGAAGAGCGCCGACGGGCTCGGCACCTCGGCGAGGCCGGTTTCGCGCATCTCGAAGACGCCGACCTCGGTCGCCGATCCGAAACGATTCTTCTGCACGCGGAGCGTCCGCAGCGCTTGGCCGCGCTCCCCTTCGAAGGCGAGGACGGTGTCGACGAGGTGCTCGAGGACCTTCGGCCCCGCGAGCGATCCGTCCTTCGTGACGTGACCGACGAGGAAGGCGGCGATGCGGTCCTTCTTGGCACGATCGACGATTCGTGCTGCGACTTCGCGAAGTTGGCTCACGGTACCCGCTGCGGAATCGAGCGTCCCAGAGCGTGCAGTCTGCACAGAGTCGAGGACGATGACGTGGGGCTTGGTGTCGGAGATCGCCTGCTCGATGACGGCGAGGTCGCTCTCCGCGAGGATCAGCACGTCGTCGACGGCGGTGCTGTCGCCACTCAATCGACGGGCGCGCGCCGCCGTCTGGCTCGCGCTCTCTTCGCCGGAGATGTAAAGTGCACGCATTCCGCGGGTCGCCATCGCGGCGAGCGCCTGCATCAAGAGGGTCGATTTCCCGATGCCCGGATCGCCGCCGAGGAGCACCACCCCGCCGAGGACGATCCCGCCGCCAAGAACCCGATCAAACTCGACAATTCCTGTCTTCACCCGGGACGCGGTGTCGACCTGGACGTCGCCGATGCGGAGGACCGCCGACGCCCGCGAGCCTGGTTGAACGGCGGCCGCCTTGCCGGGGGCGACCGTCTCTTCGATCATCGTGTTCCAGTTGCCGCAGCCGCCGCACTTGCCGACCCACTTGGGGCTCGTCGCGCCGCAGTCCTGGCACTGGTACATCGTCTTTGCTTTTGCCATCGCGCCTTCCTCAGCCCTTCTCGGCGAGCGCCGAAAGCCAGCGTTCGAAAATCATGTACCCTGCATGCATCAACGGCAGGCTCGTCGACTCGTGACGCTGGTGGGCCTGGGCATTTTCGCCGGGCCCGAAGTTCACCGCGGCGACGCCGAGGAGCGAAAATCGCGCGACGTCGGTCCACGCCTGTTTCGGGGCAACGTCGGTCACGCCGGCGCGAATCAATGCCTGTACAAGCGGATGGGAGGCCGATGGAAGCGCCCCTGGACTACGATCGGTGAAGACGACTTCGCCGTCGGACGCGTGCTTTTTGAGGAACTTCGTAAGGTTCTCCACCGCCTCATCAACGGAATAGCTCGGTGCGAAACGATGATTGATATTTAGGGAGAAACTATCGGGAACGACGTTGCGACCGCGACCGCCATCCTTCGCCTGGGTGACCGTCGAGCACGTCCGGTAAATGTGCCCGTCGAGGAGGGTCTCTTCGGGGGCCTGGACAGCGAGGGCGGCGAGAAGGGGCGCCGCCTTGACGACCGCGTTGTCCCCTTCCCAAGGGCGCGCCGAATGGCCGGTGCGGCCGCGGAAGGTGACCGTCGCGTGGAGGCTCCCGCAGCAGCCGAGGTGGAGTCGGTTGTCGGAGGGCTCGAGGCAGACGGCGAGATCGATGGCAGCGAGCCACGGTTCTGCGTCGAGGAGCGGGCCGAGCTCATTCTCGGCGAACGGGCCTTCTTCGCGGCTGTAGAAAATCAGCGTCAGGTCGACCGATTCGCGAAGTTTTTCGGCGTGTTCGGCGAGCGCGATCATGATCGCGAGGCCGCTCTTCATGTCGGCCGCCCCCGAGCCGAAGAGGCGATCCCCCTCGATGCGCGCCGGCCCGTTCTCGGTACGAACGGTGTCGAGGTGGCCGACAAGCGCGATCTTCGGCCGTGCGCCGCTCCGGGCCGGGTCATGGAGGGGGACGACGAAGGAGTTCAGCGTCCGCCGTGGCGGGGGGCCCCCCCACGCCTCCGCCCAGCGGAAGGCGCGCGCAAAGAGCTGATCACACAGCGCTTTCTCCTCCCCGATCGGCGAGGAGACCGCGCAGAGGTCGAGGAGGGTCTGGTCGAGAAAGCGGGCGAGGTCACCGTCCATGGCGTGCCGTTAACGGACGCAAGACGGCGGCACAAGGGAGCGCCGGGCGTCTCCTGTCAGACGGCGACGCCAAAGTCGCGCAATGCCTCATTGAGGCTCGTCTTCTGGTCGGTGCTTGCCTTCCGGGTTCCGATAATGAGCGCGCACGGGATGTGGAATTCGCCGGCGGGGAATTTCTTGGCGCGCGTCCCGGGAATGACGACAGCCCGCTCGGGGATTTCCCCTTTGGATTCAATCGGTTCACTTCCGGTGACGTCGATGATCGTCGTCGACGCGGTGAGCACTACGCCGGCGCCGAGGACCGCCTCTTTGCGGACGCGAACCCCTTCGACAACAATCGCGCGAGACCCGAGGAAGGCCCCATCTTCAATGATGACCGGCGCCGCCTGCGGCGGCTCCAAGACGCCCCCAATGCCGACGCCGCCCGAAAGATGCACATTGCATCCGATCTGCGCGCACGACCCGACGGTGGCCCAGGTGTCGACCATCGTCCCGGCGCCGACGTAGGCGCCGATGTTCACGTAGCCGGGCATCACAATCGCCCCGCGCTCGAGGAAAGCGCCGTAGCGGACCGTCCCCGGCGGCACCACGCGCACGCCCTGCCCGGCGAGATCGGTCTTTACGGGAATCTTGTCGTGGAACGCGAGCGGACCGACCTCAAAAGACTCCATTTTCCGAAGGCCGAAATACATCAAGATCGCCTGCTTCACCCAGGCGTGGACCGTCCACCGGTCTTCCGCGGCGCTGGCTGGCGGCGTAGCTACCCGAACTTCCCCACGATCTAGGAGGGCAATCGTCGCCTCGACGGCGGCCGCGTAGTCGGGTTCGCCGAGGAGCGCACGGTTCGCGAAGGCGGCCTCGATCTTTTGCTTCAATGCACTGGCATCGAACTCCGCGCCGTCTCCCGCTTCGCGGACGGACGCGTTTGTCACTTCGGGCGATGAATCCATGAGCTACCTCTATTGAAAGACTCGAAAGAACGCCGCAAAAAAGCCCCTCTCCCGGAGGAGAAGGGCTTGCTTGGTGACCGCGATCGGTCCCGCTCAGAGAGCGGTGACTTCGGAGCCGGCGAAGAACCAGGCGATCTCGATGCGGGCGTTGTCAAGGGAGTCGGAGCCGTGGACGGCGTTCTCACCGATGCTCTTCGCGTAGAGCTTGCGGAGGGTCCCCTCTTCCGCGTTGGCCGGGTTCGTCGCGCCCATGGCGGCGCGGTAATCGGCGACGGCATTGTCCTTCTCGAGGACGGCGATGACGACGGGGCCGCGGGTCATGAATTCAACGAGTTCGCCGAAGAAGGGGCGCTCCTTGTGGACCGCGTAGAAGCCTTCTGCAGTGGCGCGCGAGAGCGTCGTCTTCTTGAAGGCGACGAGGGTGAACCCCTTCGCTTCGAGGTGGGCGAGGATGTGACCCGCCTTGTTCGCTTCGACGGCGTCGGGCTTCACGATGCAGAAAGTACGTTCGAGGGCCATGGGAAATTTCCTTTTCGGTGCCGACGGCCCTTTGCCCCGGGCACCAGCCCCAGCAGAAAGACGGTCGAAATCTGCGGCGCGTATATTGAAAGCGGCGACGCCCCGCAACGGAGAAGCGACACAGACCGCCGCCCGGTGCGCTCCGCCGGTCGGCGGCGCAGGAATCTGCGCCTTGCACACATTTCCCCTCCTCAGCGCCGGCAAGACGCGTCATGGTGGGGTGTCATGAAGCCGTTTCCCCTCGCCCCCCTCGCCCTCTCGCTCCTTCTCGCGACCGCATGCGCCGCCGAGAGCGAAGTCGCGGAGACCGGCGACGCCGACGAACTGAAGGCGCTCCGCTTCGTCGACGACCACCCGACGGTCGCGTTGCGCAGCCCGGAGACGATGGTCTCCCTCGAAAAAAGCCTACATTTAGGCGTATTTATGGGGGCACGCAGCGGCTCGATGAAGGACCTCGCGAGCAGCGACCGCTTCGCCACGATCCGCGGCTCGGTGATCGACGAAGTCCAGACGATCGACGACGCAGACCGGAGCGCCGGCATTGGTGTAGACTACATTCATCGCCTGTTCGATCCAAGCTGGCTCTCGTCGCCGGAAGTCCGCTTCGAGCTTACCGGGATCACCAACCGCCTCGATCTCAAACACCGGACTCCGGGTGCCTGTGGCGAGGTTCACTTCCTGTATAGGCTTGCATACACAACGCAACCACCCGCCGCCGACGGCGGAACGCCCGATCCGACCACGAAGATCGATTCGCGCCTTCCAATGACGATGTCGGTCATTTTGCGGCAGCCGGACGACGGCGCAAATTGCTCAAAAATTGCGCAAAAATGGCTTAATTTGCCGACGACCGGGCCGGTTACCTTCTTTGAACAGGATCGCCTTGGCCTCGGGACAACACCTTCGCGCGTCGAGATCAACTTCCAGGCGGTGCGGTGGCCATCGACGATTCGCAAGGATAT
>JAAFHJ010000274.1 GCA_013298325.1 Myxococcales bacterium
GCGATGGTGTCCGACGCGGTGCCTCCGACAAGAGAGACGCCGGTTGGCAACGTAAGCGCCGCCGTCAAGCCGCTCAGCGAAGAACCGTTGGTGTTGTCGCAGGAGATGGAGACGGTCGTTTGTTGCCCGCAGGAGAGCGTATTTGTACCGGTAGACACCGAAGCCTTCGGCTCCGGGGGCACCACCGATTGAAAATAGGTGAGCCAGTTATCATTGAAATTTCCCGACACGATCGACACCGGCGCGCTCGCAGTGACGCGAACATAGGGGCGACGGCCGGCCGTACGGAGGGCATCGTAGGCGGTCGTCGGGACGACGAAATGGTAGTAGCCGTCGACGCCAACGGTGAAGGTGCTGTTGACAATCGCGCCGTCGGTATCGAGGTCCTTGACGGTGACCGTCGTCCCCTCTTGGGTACCGTAGACATACAGGCGCGAGCCGTAACTCCCCGATCCAAAACTGATATTTCTCGCCTCCCCCGCCGGTTCGTTCATGTAGGAGAGGCCGGGAGGGCCGAGGTAGATCGAGAAGCCGGTCCCGAGGCCGGTCCCCGCGTCGCTCGACACGGCGCTCGCGCTGTCGCTCGTTCCGTAGCTCCCCGTCTCCATCCAGTTCGCCTCGTAGACGCTACACCCTTGCTGGGCCGGGGAGACGGTGAGCTTGTAGAGATCATAGCTCCGAAAGAGGGAATTCGTGGAGCCGACGAAATCGAGATGCTGACCAGCGTTCTGGAGAAAATCGACCGAGATATCGCCCCAGTCTGGGGAATCGGCATTTGCACCAAAGAGACGCACCGTCGACCCCGCCGTCGGGCAGACGACACGCAGTTCTTTTTCGCTCGGCATCCCGGTTTCGTGGGGAATCGTCAGATAAAAGAGCGAGCCGTTCGTGCTCCCGTTGGCGCTCGGGACAAAGCCGCCGCCGTCGCGCGCTTGGTTTCCGCCGGAGAGGGAATTCAGGTGGCCGGTAATCATGGTGACCGGCTTGTCGGCACGGACCCAGTAAGTGTGTCCGGCGGTGAGGGCATCGATGCCGAGGCCATGTTTTCGAACGTTGAGATCCTCACCGGCGTTGAGGGTGGTCGTGAACAGGGGGACGGCGGCGTCGATGTTTGCGGTCGCCTTGCCGGTCGCCGTCACGACGTTCGTCGAGACATCCGAGACAGAGACCTTCGTGCCGTCTGCGTAAGAAAAAACGTTGAGATCGCTCTTTGATCCAGAGGTCGGCAACGAGAACGCGAAGAAACTCGTTCCGCGGGCGCCCCCCTCGCTGGGCACCCAGTCGTGCTCCCAGCTTGAGGCGTTCCCCATCATGGCGATAACCGGGTGGTTCGCTCGAATTTTGAAATAATCCCCATCGTTTTTGCCACCGTAGTCGTCGTTCACCGCGCCATCGGCGACGCGAACGACGTAGCTCTCGCCGGTGGCGAGCGACACGCCGAGGACCGAATCATCGCTGTCGCCGTCGGCGTTATCATCGACAATATCGACGACGGCAGCCTCGGGAGAGACGTTCGTCACGACGAGATAGGATCGCCGCGAAGACATGGCATCTGCAGGAACGAAGACGTTGAATTTCGTCGCCGCATCCCCAGAAGCAAATGCAGGAGTCGGCGCCCCCGCAGCGGCAAGGAGCGCGAGGAGCGGGATTGCGAGGCGAGCTCGGCGTGCGTTGCGGGTTTGACGGTGGTTCATGGTTCAACGTCCCGCAAGGGGCGATCCAACGGGATGCGCGCCGACGCCCCAAAATTTCGCTGTTCTTTTCGAGTGTTCCAGAAGCTGC
Organism: Myxococcales bacterium; assembly: GCA_013298325.1. Classification (GTDB taxonomy): domain Bacteria; phylum Myxococcota_A; class Polyangia; order Polyangiales; family Polyangiaceae; genus JAAFHJ01. The sequence continues at coordinate 1,783 of JAAFHJ010000274.1, forward strand.
ACGTCTCGGTTTGAGACTCCCGATGCCCCAATTCGAAATAGGGAATCCTGCGTTTCCCCCTTAGGGACGGACGGCACCGTGGGCGATGACGTAGAACTTTTGGCGGGGGTGACCGGGGATGAGCAGCAGCCGCGAGAGCTGGGAAAGTATGTTTGTCGGGGAGTCACCGGCGCTACGTGCGCTTGTCGACGAGGTGCGCCTCCTCCGCGGGAGCGACGTGCCGGTCCTCGTCGTCGGCGAGACAGGGACCGGGAAGGAGGCGGTCGCGCGCGCCATCGGTGGTGGGGCGTTGGCCCTTCCAGCTGCTGGGGGGGCGGCGCCCTTCGTCCCGGTGAACTGCGCCGCCATCCCGGAACCACTCCTCGAAGCGGAGCTGTTTGGTGTGGAGCGTGGCGCCTTCACCGGCGCGACAGAACGGCGCCTCGGTCGCATCGAAGAAGCCGACGGCGGCACGCTTTTTCTTGATGAAATTGGGGAACTTCCACTGAGCGCTCAGGCAAAGATCCTCCGCGTGCTCCAGGAACACCGCTTTCGGCGCGTCGGTGGTGGTGCCGAGCGCCCGTCAGCGTTCCGCGTCGTTGCAGCGACCCACCGAAACCTGCGCGCCGCCGTTCGCGAGGGGCGCTTCCGCGAGGATCTCTTCTTCCGACTCGCCGTCTACGAGGTCGACGTCCCGCCGCTCCGCGTCCGCACTGGCGACATCGCCGTGCTCGCGCGCCACTTTCTGCCGAGTTCCATGCAGCTTGCACCGAGCGCGTTGGCCATTTTGGAGCGGCATCCCTGGCCGGGAAACATCCGCGAGCTCCAGAACGTGCTTCGGCGGGCGGCGCTGATCGCCGGGAGCATGGGGGGCGTGGAGGTCGCCGGCCCCCACCTGCCGGCCTACCTGGTCCGTTCGGTACCGCCGCCGGTCATCGCGACGAGCTTCCGCCCGAGTCGCCTCTCGGAACACCCGAAAATGCCAAGCATTTTCCCCCCAGTGATCGTACGCGCAAGCACCCGCCCCGAGGCCATGAGCGCCCCGCCCGAGCCCCGCGAGCGGACCGGCGGGAGCCAGCGCCCCGCCCGCCTCGCCGACCTCGAACGCCAAGCGCTCCAGCAGGCGCTTCATCGCTGCAACGGCGACATCGCGCGGGTCGTTCGTGAGCTGGGCGTTGGGCGATCGACCGTGTACCGAAAGATCAAACAGTACAAGCTCGAACGACGACGCTCCGAGTAGCTCAGCGGGGGGACACCCGGACGGGGATGCCGTCGACGTTCGGCATCGGAATACCTAGCCAACTGGCAACGGTCGGACCGACATCAATCAAACGCGGCTGTTCGAGGGTACCCTTCGGCGTATTCGCGCCGTACATCAGCATCGAGGCGCGCAGCTCCGGGCGGCGCGGATCGTAGCCGTGGGTCCCAGCATAGGTAGGCTTTTCAGCCACATAAGAACCTTCACAGGCCGACCCAAACTGGAAGCCAGGGGCCGCTTCAAGGGCGAAAGTCGCCTTCGGATCTCCGCCGATCGTGACGATCTCCTCCTCGGCATAAATCCGGGAAATGCCGTTGGAAGGATCTTTGGTCTTCGCGGAGAGAACACTGAGGACCCGTGCCCGAAGCGGCGCATCTTTGGGGTCCTTGAGATAGATGTAGACCTGCCCGGAATTGTTCAGCAGCGCCGCCTGCCAGTCGGGGCCGGCGGTCCGAATGCCCGCCTCGTGGAGCGGCACACACGGGTGGACCATTTTGGGTGCGTCGAGGAATCCGTGGTCGGAGACGACCAGGATCCGCGTGTCGGGCGAGGCGGCGGCGACGAGGCGCCCGAGCTGGGCGTCATCGCGCTCCATGGCGGCACGCGCCCCTTCGCTCCAGAGGCCGTGGCTGTGCTGTTCGCCATCGACCTCTACCAAATGAAGCAACAAAAGCGTAGGTTTGCCGGTCTCGTAGATATGAAGGGCGACGTCGGTCAACGCATCGTCGCGGACGGCGGGCGGCGCGAAGCGGGGCCAAAAATCGGTGTGTTTTGCAGCGACTTCTTCGAGGAGCCCTGGCGTGGAAAGGGCACGCAGGAGCTTCCGGTCGTTGTCGTCGCGAGCGCGCCAATACTCGGGGACGCGCCAGGTGACTGCCGCCCCCGTCGTCACCGGCCACCACACCGTCGCTGCGCTGAAGCCCTCCCGCTCGACGAGCCGCCAGATCGGGTCGCGGGCGACGTCTTCCGCGTACCAGCGCCAACCGTCCTGGTCCTCTTGGAGCGGATCAAAGGTGCGGTTTCCGACGATCCCGTGCTTCCCTGGGGTAACCCCGGTAACCATGCTCGTGTGGGCCGGATAGGTGACCGTCGGGAAGACCGGCTCGACACCGCCGAGCGCCGCCGCCCCCTCGGCGACGAGTTTGCGGAGCGTCGGTACCTTGAGGCCGTGGGCGTCTGGATGCACGTAGGCTTCCGGGAGTAGGCCATCGATGGAGACGACGATTACCTGTTTGATTGGGCCGGTCGGCTCCCGGTGCGAATGAAAAATACGAGGTACTTTCGCAGGGTCCGGCGGGGGGACGCGAACCGGCGCGTCGCAGCCGAGCCCGAGAAATACAATGGCGGCAGCGAGTCGTTTCATGGGGGCTAGCTTACGGGGCCTTCGCCGACGACGCCTAGCGTCAAAGAGGTCGTTGTGCATGCATAATGCATGCATATATGCCCCACCCGCTGCTACGTGAGTGCTCCTCCGCCAAATGGCGGAGGTGCGTTCCGCCCCCCTCGGGTATCCCTGAGCGATGCGCGCTGCCCTCGTCGTCTTCGTCGCCGTTGCGTCCCTCCCGCTCATGGCCGGTTGCCGAGACAATTCCTGGAGTACGGCCCAGGGGAAGCTCGCGGCGGCGATGGCACCGGTGAGCAACGCCATCGACCAAAACGACCTCCCGGCCTGCCCCGCAACCGCGTTTGCAGAAGGCAAACCGATCGTCTTGACGGACCTTCAAGTGCTCCGCCTCGCTTCCGCCAGCGATGCCTACCTCGCGACGAATCGAAGGGAGATTGCTCCCGTGTGCACGACATTCCTAGCGTCGCGTGCAATTACGGAATCAATGAATCCTTTCAACAGTGAATCTTCCCGTGTTTCCAATGCAAAGAAGATCCTTGCTTCAACACAATTCGCCGTAGTTACCACAGAATCGCATCGAGCTCCTGGTGCGAGCGGTGGCGGGAAGGCGGCGGGTCGAATCGTCCTGGTTGCACAGGGGAAGGCCTTGTGTGCGACTCCGTGGTCGGCAGAAAATGGGGAGACCACTTCGGTCCAGGTCGACAAGATTACGCGCTTTGCGAGCGACAATGCGCGCACAGCGGCCTGGACCGGAGACCTCAGTTCGCGTTCCTGTCGTGCGATTGAAGCGCTCCTCCCCCGCCCTCGGAATGAGCGGTAGCAAGCAGGTGGGCGGCGGCGTTCTCCCAGGTGATGTTGGCGACGCTGCCCTCCGACCAGTGGACGCTCGCCTCACCGCCCCGAGAGACGGCGTCGCGGTGGATGACCGCTTCTCCATGGGCCCCGGCACCGACGAAGGCGCGGCGGCTCTCGTCGTCCCGCCAGACGCTGATCGTCCGTGCGACCCGGCACCGATCGGAGGCTCCGGTCTGGTAGGCGACAAGCCCGGGAGCGCGATCGAGCATCGGCATAATCCCCAGCATTTCCTCGCGAAAACGCTGCTCGGCGGCGGCGGTTCCCTGCAGGGGAATACGCGTCGCAGCAACGACATAGTTCCCCGGCGGGACCTTTCCATCGAGCAGCCCCGCACCTCCCCAGGGGCTCAGCACGCGAAAGTCGGGTTCGAGAGCTGAGGTCGCGCAAGGATCGGTGCCGTGGGTGCTGGCGACGCCCGGGAGCGGTTTCGTCGCACCGCAGGCGGCAAGCGTGACGACGGCAAACATTGGAAAGAACAGTTGTTTCATCGGTAGTGCATCTCCACAACGACCGGAGTGACGCCGGTGACGACGATTGCGTTCTCCTCGAAGGTCGGAGCGCCGAGCGCCGGGAGTGCATTCCGCGAGGCGCCGTAGCCCTCCGTCGGGGCCCCAACCCAATTGCTGTCGAGGCGGCCATTGCCGTTCTGATCGTGGAAGAGAGACACGGCGTAGCGCCCCGGGGCGACGTTCTCGAAGCGGACTTCGGCGTCGGCCCCGGTCACCGGAACGAGCCGCTGCCCGCCGGAAAGCGGGGTGGCACCCGGGAAGGCGTCGGCGCGATCGTGGAGCGATGCGAAGAGGGTCCCCCCGGGGCCGTGGAGGCCGCGAACCGCAAGGACGAGCGCTGCCGAGCCGCTCGGGAGGGGCCGCGCTGGCAGGGGCGTTTGGCCGCCGCACGCGGCGAGAATGAGGAGGCAAGATACTGCGATTGTTCGAGAATGTTGCATCCCCTGTTTCTAAGACTATCCCCGACGGGGCGCGCGACCGCCGCCGCCAACGACTTGACCGGCGCCGCCAAAACCGAACCCGCTACAACGTCGGGATGGCGCGCCCTCGCTCGCTCCTTTCCGCTTCCGTTGCCGGTCCCGTCGTCGCACGCGTCTGGGACGCGGCGCACGCTGCGGGGCTCCCCGAAGCTGCGTGCGAGGCGCTCGTCGGCCGCCCGCGAAGCGCCCTCCTCGCGCGCGAGGCCGCCCATGGTGCGGTACCGGTCGCCGCCGTCGACGCCCTTTTCGCCGCCGGCGCACGCGCAACTCCGAGGGGCGCCTTCGCCCTCCGCGTCGCGACGCAGACCGCCCTCGAAGACTACCCGGTCTTGGGGCTCGCCATGATGAGCGCCCTCGACTTACGCGGAGCCCTCGAGCGCCTTGCCCGCTACGGCGGCCGCATTTCCGACGCAGGACGCTGGGAAATTTCGGAAGCCTCGCCGAGCCTCGCGCCCCTCGTCGTTCGCTGGCTTCGCCCCTCCACCGACCTCGGTTCCCGTGTTTCGACGGAGTGCGCCCTTGCGCAACTGCTCGTCGGCGTGCGCGCCTCC
>JAAFHJ010000278.1 GCA_013298325.1 Myxococcales bacterium
GATTCCGCGCTAGGTTTCGCGCCTTCATGAAGCTGCGCCTCGCCCCCGCCCTTGCCGCGCTCGTCGCGATGGCCGTCACCCCGGCGGCAGCATCCGCCCAGACAGCCCCCCGCGAACTCTCGGTCAACGTGCCGGTCGACCTCGCAGTGACGGGCGGGCTCGGAGCGATCTGGATCGGCAGCGAACTGGCAAAGAGCTCCCTCGTACCGTCGGGCGGCTGTCGGTGGTGCGCTCGGAATTCCTTCGATGAATCGGTGCGGAAAGCACTATGGATTCCCGGCGCCGAGAAACGCATCGGCCTTCTCGCCGACCTCAACGGTTTCCTCCTTGTCCCTGCCCTTGCCTACGGCAATCTTGCGTTTCTTTCCCAGGACGCAAAGCGTCCGAACTATTTCTGGAAAGACGCATTGATCATCACGGAAGTCGCCACTGTTGCGGCCGCTCTAAACCAAGGAACCAAGTTCTTTGTCGCGCGTGAGCGCCCCTTCGTGCGCAACAAGGCCATCGGCTCATCGCCGGTCACCTACAATTCTGCGGACGAAAACCTGTCCTTTTATTCGGGACATACGTCTCTCGCCTTCTCCATGGCGGCAGCGACCGGCACCGTGGCTCAAATGCGGGGCTATCGGTACACGCCGTACGTATGGGCGACCGGGTTCTCCCTTGCGGCGTTCGTCGGCTATCTGCGAATTGCGGCGGACAAACATTACATGAGCGACGTGCTTGTCGGAGCAGCGACGGGGACGGCGGCCGGTGTGTTGATTCCACTTCTCTTTCATCCCATTCGGAAAACAGGCGATGCGCCTTCGGGGACGACGACGCGCGGATTCACTGTCCAAAACATCGCGCCGAACCTCTCGACGCAAGGGGCAACCGTCAGCTTCGGCGGCGTCTTCTGATGGAACTTCCGTCGGGAGTTCGCCTCGCTGTTGCCGGTATTCTGGTCCGTGAGGACGAGGTGAGGTTCACCGCCGTTCGCGCGAGCGGCCCCGGCGGTCAGAACGTCAACAAGGTATCTTCCAAGGTGGAGCTGCGCTTCCCGTTTTCGGCAAACGGAACGATTCCGGACGCGGCGAAAGAGCGCCTTCGCACCCTGGCAAAGAACAAACTCGACGGGGAAGGCGCCCTGCTGATCTCGAGCCAGAAGACACGGGATCAATCCCAGAATCTCCAGGACGCTTGGGAGAAAATTCGCGAACTTCTGGTGGCGGCGATGATCGTCCCAAGACGCCGACGTGCGACAAAACCGACCTATGGTAGCGTTCAGCGACGGATTGGTGAGAAGAAGGCGACCGCCGCAAAAAAGAAGTCGCGGGGCGGAAAATCGTTCAAGAATGACGATTGATCAGAGGGCTCGGCGGGGCACAATGTGTTCCGTACGCTCGGTCCGTCCGTTGGCGATTGGGAGGGTGAGGCGCAGGGTAAACTGGTGGGAAGTGAGGCCAAAGGGGCGCGTGCTGCCGTCGAGGGGGATCTGGTACGCGTAGCCGATATCGGCATAGAGAAAGCTAATCGCCGCGCCGACGGAAGCGGTTGCGCGCGTGCTACCGCCAGGGAGTCGCGCCGCGCCGACGGCGACCTCGAAGCTGGTGCCGCCGGCGTCCCCGAGCACGGAAACTTTCCCTTTTGCGGAGACTTGGCCGCCAACGGGCCCCTCTTGCGGTGCCAACAGGCGGAACTCGCCGCCGTAGCCAAGCCAGACGGTCGCTCCGAGACCGCCGCGGATCTTCCCGTCGGGACCGCGCGTGAAGATGCCGTCGCTGCGTTCGTGGAGGCGGAGGAGGCCGACGGAGGGGGCCAGGATCCCCTGCCCGCCGCTCCGACCCACGTCTAGGCCGACCGACAGCGCGTCGCGGGTGCGTGTCTCCTGAATCGCGACCAGCGTGGCATTGACTGGGGAAGTCGCGGGGCGCGGCGACGCCGGCGGGCTCGCAACGACAGCGACGGGGGCAAGCGTGAGGAGCGTCCCTAGGGCAAGCACGTGCATGGGTCGGCAACGCGCCGCAGACCGATCCCTTTCAGACGAAATACGCTCGTCGCTGCTTCCGGCCGCACGAGGATGACAAACGAGAAAGAGCCCCCGACGGGCGAGGGCTCTTTGCGTGATTCTGGGAGACTCATTCCGCGGGGAACGGAACCATCTTGTGCTGGTCGGGGTCCCAGAGCTTCAGTTTGAAGCAGGCGAGAATATCGCTGGGGCGGAGTGAGGTCTTCCCGGGATGCTGAAGCTCGGGAATCGCGTCCATCGTCTCCGGGAGCCGATAGAAGGGGATCATCGCGTTGAGGTGATGCACATGGTGGTAGCCGATATTGCCGGTAAACCACCGCATGACCGGCCCCGTTTCCAGGTAGCTCGACGATTCAAGGGCTGCCCGAACAAACGACCACGTGTGGCGCGGCTGAATGTCGATATCGGGGAAGTTGTGCTGGGCGTAAAAGAGGTAAGCACCGCTCGCCGTTGCCGTCGCAAGTGGCAGGAAATACACGAAGAAGTAGTAGGCGAAGCCCAGCTTCCAGAGGAGCAAACCGGTCAGGGCGGTGTGGAAGACGAGCGTGACGCCGGCGTCCCAATTTTTCTTCGGATCTCGCAGGAACGGCGAGAGGCACATCCCGTAGAAGAAGATCGTGAAATAGCCGGCGAGGATGGTGAGCGGATGGCGAATGATCTTGTACATCCGCCGCTCAATCGGCTTCATTTGAGCCCAGAGCGCAGGCGTCACCATGGCGTAGCTACCAACGTGCGAGCCGACAATCTTCGCCGTGTGAGCGTGGTGGTAGTTGTGCGAATCACGCCAGGCTTGTGGCGGCGTCATGACGTACACGCCGTAAAGCCACATGATCGGCTTCGCGACCTTGGAGCCGCGAAAGATCGCCGCGTGCATGTAGTCGTGAAAGAAAATGAAGAGCCGAACAAGCGTGAGCCCGCCGAGGAGCGACCCGACGAGGCGGAGCGGCCACCACGGCGCCTGGGCGGCGAGGCTTAAGAAGCCGCCTGCCACAACCCAGGTGATGGCGAAAAGCGTCCAACTCTTGACCTTGTCTTCGGCCGCCATCGGCTTCGTCGCGTCGATCAGCGCTTTGCCGTCTCGGGGGGCCGCTTCTTTGGACGGCGACGCGGGGGATGCATCGTCGATGTTCAATGTGGCTTCCATAATCTCGAACCTGTGTTGGGCATCTGGCCGCGGGACAGCGGTTTTCAGAGGCTCTCCTCGGGGCGGAACCTACTTGCGATCTTGCGTCAAGGCCACCCCGAGAAATGCGTGAACCCCTCTTTTTTTCCTAGCCGTTCGCATTCGAGCACTGCGTCATTTCCTACGCAGCAACGCGAAACCTGCAGAGGATTGAGCCGAGATTGCGCGCAAGAAATGCCGCTGCTGGATTGCTGAGGGGCGGGGTTGAAGATGTCGTGGCGGGGGTGCAGGTTTCGCGAAAACGCCCCCTGCCTCACGGATGAGGAGGGGGCGTTTTCGGCCGTAGGGACCGGTCAGCGGTCGCGCTTTGGGGTGAGCTTTTCACCGCGCCCGAGGGCGAGGACGTGGGGCGGCGGCTCATGGATGTCGTGCACCAAGCCGACGACGGCCATCGCACGGAGGATGTAGTAGGTAATGTCGAGTTCCCACCAGTAGAAGCCCTGGCGGGTGCTCTTGCAGTAGAAGTGGTGATTGTTGTGCCACCCTTCGCCGAGCATAATGAGCGCGAGAATCGGATTATTCTTGCTCTCATCGACCGTCTTGAATCGGCGGCTTCCGCGCCAATGAGCGAGGCTATTGATGGCGAAGGTTCCGTGCCAGAGCAGCACGCTCGGGACGGCAAATCCGAAGAGAAGTCCATGCCATCCGGCTGCTAGCGTCCACACGAGTGCGTAGAGAACGACGGGCACCACGTGGTAGCGATCGAGCCAAACCAACTCCGGGTACTTGGCGAGATCGGGGATGCGCTCAATCTCCGTACGGTTCCAACGGCGCGAGAGAATCCATCCGACGTGGGAGTAGAAAAACCCCTTCAGCTTCATCGAATGCACATCGGCTTCCTTGTCCGAATGGCGGTGATGATGACGGTGATGCGCCGCCCACCAAAGGGCCCCCTTCTGGATCGTCGTCTGCGCGAAGAAGGCGAAGACGAACTGCATCGCTCGCGAAGTCTTGAACGTCTTGTGGGAGAAGTACCGGTGGTAGCCGGCAGTTACCCAAAACATTCCGAAGACATAGGCGCTCGCCGTGTAGGCGACGGCGCGCCAGGAGAGGCCGAGCGCGAAGGTGCCGCCGATCGCTGCGAGATGCACGAGCAAGAACGGAATGCTTGCGCTCCAATCGATGCGGTCGACTTCCTCTACGGGCGCAACCGACGGCGACGCGACTTCTACAGCGCGTCCAATCGGAACCGGGCCGACGTCCACCGGGCTGGAGAGAGAAGCACGCACGGGCGCAACGATCGTCATGGGGGAGTCATACGCCCGTCTGTGTCACGATGCGGTCACGGTGGGCACATGTTCCCGTCCCAGCAGCGGGACCGTGTTCACATCGGACGGGCCCCTGTTGAAGTGGGCCCGCCGTCTCTCGCGACGCCGCTTCCAGCAACTTCGCTGGCGCTCGCTCACGGACGGGCCCCTGTTGAAGTGGGCCCGCCGTCTCTCGCGACGCCGCTTCCAGCAACTTCGCTGGCGGTCGCTCACGGACGGGCCCGCCGGGCACGCGCGACGAGATGGGTCGCGCCGACGACGCCCGCTGGGAGGACGATCAAACCGACGAACGGGAGGAGCAGCGTTCCGGTCGCGGCGAGCCCAAAGCCGAACGCGGCACCGAAATGATCCATGAACCACGCGAGGCGTTTACGCACGCCACCCCCTCGAACTTCCAGGGGATAATCGAGAAAGTCCCACGCGACCACGAGGGCCGTCGCGCAGAACTTCAGCGGCACTGTGACGACGGAAATCGGCGGAAAGAGAAACGTCAATAGGGCGAGCGTCCCGAGCGTGATCACCGCGAAGCCGAGCCCGAAGAGGTTCACACGCAGGGAACGGAATAGTTTGACCGCCAACGATTCCTTCGGCGCCGCCGCATCGCGCACGACGCCAAGCGTCTCTTCGGTGCGCGCGACGAGGCGCTCGAGCGCCGGACCCGAGAGGGGCTGGGCGAGGGTCGCGCCGAGGAGAACGGAGAAGAGCGCAAACGTTAGAAAAAGCAGCGCTTGCGCAACATGCAGCGCGGCGGCGGCGACCCCTTCCGCTTCGGCAAGATGGGGTGCGACGACGGCCCCCGCCGCAAACCAGGAGACGACGAAGCCGACGGTTGTCACCGCCGACGCGACGAACAGCGGGACCGAAGCGATTCCATAGAGGCTCGGTCGTGACAGCAGAAACCCAAGTCCGACAAAGAACTGGGCGGCGCCGCCAAAAAAGCCGACGGGGGCCGCTGGCAACGCCATCGGCGGCGGACCATACGCGGCCGGTGGGGCCACGAGAGGTGCGCCTCCGGCCGCGTAGCGATGCGCGTCGTGGACGGGGTTCGGTGCATACGGGGGCGGGTTTGGAGCGACCATCGCCCGCGAAGGTGCATCGGAGGGGGCCGAAGCGGAAGAGGGGAAGGACGGGGGGCCGCCGATTCCACCCCTCGAAAGTCTTGACGTCGTCCAACTTTGGACTTATTCCAAATGTCGCTGTGAAACAGGTCGTCGAACTCCTCCGCACCCACGCCATCCAGCCCTCCGCCCAGCGGGTCGCGGTTGCGAATTATGTGCTTGTGACGAAAGAGCATCCGACGGCGGAACAGGTCTTTCACGCCGTCACAGCGACGTTCCCCACTTTGTCACGAGCAACGGTCTACAACACGCTGCATCTGTTTGTGAAGAAGGGTCTCCTCAAACAATTTGCCCTCACGGAGGGGGTTCTGGTGTTTGATCCCCACGTGGAGCCCCATCATCATTTCGTCGATGATGAAACGGGCGCGATCGTCGACATTCCCTGGGACCGCATTCGCGTCGAGGGGGCGGACGATCTCCCCGGCATCGATGTGCGGGACTTCCAGGTGGTGGTCCGCGGAAAGCGTCAGCGCCGGAGAACGACGAACAAAGCGACGTAGCGATGATATTGACGATTCGTTCTTTCGCCCCTTGCGCACCTTTAGAACGATTCTAATACTCAACTCCACGAAGCCATCTCTTGACCGTCTGACCTGCTCGGACGGACGAATGGCTTCTCCTCCAGGCAACTGAGAATCACGAAACTCAGCTTGCAATGCATGCAACCGTTTCACGAATCAATCGGAGAATCCCATCATGTTGACCGTCGGCGATACGTTCCCCAAGTTTCAGGTTCAGGCGTGCGTTTCCCTTGAGAAGGGGAAGGAGTTCGCCGAGGTGACGAACGAAACCTACAAGGGGAAGTGGCTCGTGGTCTTCGCATGGCCGATGGACTTCACGTTCATCTGCCCGACGGAGATCGCTGAGTTCGGAAAGAAGAACAAGGACTTCGCGGATCGCGATGCCCAGGTTCTCGGCATGAGCACCGATACCCACTTCGTCCACCACGCGTGGCGTACCCACCACGCCGATCTCAAGGACCTCCCCTTCCCGATGCTCGCCGACGCGAAGCACGACCTCACCCGCGAGCTCGGCATCGCCCACAAGCAGGCTGGCGTCGACCTCCGCGCGACGTTCATCGTCGACCCGGAAGGCATCATCCGCCACGTCTCCGTCAACGACCTCTCC
>JAAFHJ010000275.1 GCA_013298325.1 Myxococcales bacterium
TGAGCGCCGCAGCGACTGAAGCAGATCGAGGATTTGGGCCTGAATGGTGACGTCGAGCGCTGTCGTGGGTTCGTCGGCGAGGAGCAACTTCGGTTCGCAGGAGAGCGCCATTGCGATCATGACCCGTTGGCGCATGCCCCCGGAAAGTTCGTGGGGAAACGCATCGATGACCTCCGAGGCGTCTCGAATCCCGACCCGCTCGAGCAGTGAAATCGCGCGTGCTCGCGCTTCGCGGCGACTATCGGGCCGGTGGAGACGAATCGCCTCCACAATTTGCGCGCCTACGGTGTGCACCGGATTTAGGCTCGTCATCGGCTCTTGAAAGACCATGGCGATTTCATCGCCGCGCACCGCCTCGAGCTCCCGCTCGGAAAGCGTACGCAGATCACGCCCGCCGAAGCGCAGCGAGCCGTTCTCGATTTGGGCCGGCGGCGTCGGCAACAGACGCAAGATCGATAGGGCAGTGACACTCTTTCCGCAGCCGCTTTCGCCAACAATTCCAAGTGTTTCGCCTGGAAAAATTGAGAAAGAAACATCGTCGACGGCGCGGACTGCGCCCCGTTCGGTACGGAACGCGACGGAGAGCCCTTCGACGGAAAGAATCGGTGCTTCGGAAGACGTGGCCACGGGTCGGACGCTACTCGAACTTCCGGACTTTCGAGCGACGGAATCGTCCACCGCTCGCCGGCGCATCGGGTATGTTCAGCCGCATGGTGCCCCTCGTTCTGCGATCGACTCGCCGTCGGATGGCCGTGTTCTATGGCGGGTTGGTCGTTGCTGCCACCGTACTCGTCGGATGTGCACCAGAGACTAGGCTTTGCCGCCCGGCCGCTGGCGAATGCGGTGACCAACATGCGTGTGTGGCGGGGCGCTGCACCGTCGACACGGCAAACCACGCGCCGGCGGCAGCCGCAACTCTTCGGCGCTGGACTGCCCCGGCGGACGCTCTGCGGGTGGTCGGCAGCGCTGCGACGACCTCGCTTCGCCTCGGCGGCGCAGGCGGGGCTGATACTGTGCTTTTTGCTTTTCCGAGCCCACCGGAAAATTCGGAAGTTGTTGAGGCATTTTTGCTCATTCCGCGAGATGAGTCGGCCCTCCCCGGCGACGGCCCAGTTTCCTTGCTGGGTGACGTCCCCGACGAACGCTGGATCGGCCTGGCCGCATCGCACCCAGCGCCGCGTACGCTCGGCATCGATGCGCCGAAAACCCTTGCCTCCGGCTCTGGAGCGCGCCTTCTCCGCATCGACGTGTCTCAAGCACTGCGTCGTCAAAAGTCGTCGCCGCACGCTGAAATTGCGCTCGTTGCCGAGGCTTCGGGCCGCCGGGGGGTCCCCGTTCGACTCGACCCGTTCGGCGGCGCAGATGCGGGCGCCCGGCTTGACGTGTACTACCGGCTCCGCGAAACGCCGACCGTCGATTCTCCGTTGAAGAAGGGCGCAGTCCCCTCGTCGAACGCCGACCCGGCGTCCCAACCGTTCGCCCCCTACTGATCGAGACCCTCAAGAAAGGCCGTCATGCGCTCCTGGAACCGAATTTTCCCCGCTGCCGGTGCCGTGTTCGCCGTCGCGAATGCCTTTTCCGGAGTTGCTGCTGCCGCACCGACCGGGACGCGAATCGATGGAACCAACTTCGCCATCGAAATCCTGCCGGGTGCCTGCAAAGTCAATACGGAATGCAAGGTAACTCTCCGGTTGGTCGCCGGGAATAACTTTCACGTGAACGAGAAGTTCCCCTACCGCTTCACCGGGGGTGAGGGGGTTGCGTGGGCGAAGCCGCTCTTTAGCCGCGAAAGTGGCGATTTTCATGAAGAGGGGCAGGGTGCGGGCGTCCTCGTCGTTGCTTTTACGCCGGCGAAGGCGGGGCGAATGAGCGCCACGGGCATCTTCAAATTGAGCGTTTGTTCGAGTTCGAATTGCCAGGTCGAAAAGCAGGAAGTGAAGTTTGACGTAGACGTTGCGCGTTGACCGACGTTCCGCTCTTCAGGCGCGCTGCTCTGCCGACCTCGACCCTCCCAGCCCCGCCTTCTGCGGGGCTTTTTTGTTTCCGATTCCGTTTCCGAAAGTCCGCGCGAACTCTGTCGGTTCCGTTTGCTACTCTGCCAACCGATGAGCGATTCCCCTTCCGTTGCCGCGGAACTTCAGGCCGTCGGCGACCGCGTTCGCGAGCGATTTCAGTCCGATCGCCGGGTTCTCTCGTTCGCCGAGTACCTTGAGCTGTTCGGTACGAATCCTGACCGCTATGCCCGCGACGCCACGCGCTTCGTCCGCGATGCCTTTGACCACTACGGCTCCGAGGAGGTCCGCTACCCGTGGGGGACGTACACGCGCTGGAAATTGTTCGATCTCCCCTTCGAACGCCAAGAGACGGCATCGCCCCTCGTGGGCCAGGAGCACGTTCAGGAGGAAATCTATCGGGCCCTCTCAAACTTCGCGCGCGAAGGGAAGGCAAACCGCGTCGTCCTTCTGCACGGCCCGAATGGGTCGGCGAAGAGCACGATCGTCGGTTGCATCTTGCGCGCGCTCGAAAATTTTTCCCAATGCGACAACGGTGCAATGTATCGTTTTTATTGGGTTTTTCCTGTTCAGAACGTCACGCGCGGTCCGCTTGGCTTTGGCGGCGACGGGCGTTCGAGCCTTCACGCAAGCTACGCGCACCTCCCGCCCGACCAGCTCGAGACGAAGATTGCCGTCGAGCTCCGCGACCATCCCCTTCACTTGCTCCCGATCGCCGAGCGGAGCGCCTTCCTCAAGCGATTCCCTTTCCGCGAGCCCCCCAATCGCTGGCTTGCCGAAGGCGAACTCTCTCACAAGTCTCGACAAATTTTTGAAGCTCTCCTAGCCGCCTATCGCGGTGATTTTCTAGAGGTTCTCAAGCACGTCCAGGTCGAGCGATGGTTTGTATCGCGGCGTTACCGTACGGGCGCCGTCACCCTCGGCCCTCAGCTTTCCGTCGATGCGAGCGAGCGCCAAGTGACGATGGACCGCTCGCTCGCGTCTCTGCCGGCTTCGCTTCAGGCGGTCTCCCTCTACGAGGTGCGCGGCGATCTCGTCGACGCGGGGGGCGGCGTGCTCGAGTTTTCAGACCTCCTCAAGCGCCCCCTCGACGCGTTCAAGTATCTCCAGCTCGCCGTCGAGAGCCAAGAGGTGCCCCTCGGGGCGCAGAATATTCCATTGAACGTCGTCATGATGGGGAGCGCGAACGAACTCCACCTCGACGCCTTCCGCGAGCATCCCGAATTTCCGAGCTTTCGCGGACGAATGGACCTTATTCGTTCTGGATATCTTCTTTCTTGGCACCAAGAAAAGAAGATCTACGACGCACAGATTGCGCCACAGGTCACGCGACACGTTGCGCCCCATGCGACCGAACTTGCCGCGCTTTTTGCCGTGTTGACGCGCATGCGAAAGCCGAAAGTGCCCGCATCGCTGGCGCAAGGGGCGGCAAAAGCAGAAGACGTCCCAACGGCACTCGTGGCCGCACTCAATGAGCTAACGGCCCTCGAGAAAGCAGACCTCTACGCGACGGGGACGCCACCTGGACGTTTCGACGATGACGTTCGAAAGCGCCTTCGGTCAAACCTGAAGTCGCTCTTTTTTGAATGGGAATCTGACACCGTCTACGAAGGGAGAATTGGCGCCAGTCCACGTGAGCTCCGTACCGTGATTCTCGATGCCGCCCAGCACGATGGCTACAAATGTCTCTCGCCGCTTGCCGTGCTTGAGGAGCTCGAGGCGCTTTCCGCGCGTCGCGCGGAGTTCGAATGGCTCCAGGTGGAGCCGCTCCCGGGCGGGTACCACGATATTCCCGGATTTCTCGGCGCCCTTCGCGAGCGTCTCCTCGCGAGCTACGTCGACGAAGCCTACGCCGCGAGCGGGCTGATCGAAGAGGCGAGCTACGAGGAACTCTTCGATCGGTACGTTCAAAACGTTGGCGCTTGGGTCAAGAAGGAGCGGATTCGAAATCGAATCACTGGCGACTACGAGGAGCCCGACGAAGCGATGATGCGTGAAGTCGAACGGCTTCTCGGCGCGCGCAATGGCGCGGAGGAATTTAGACGGCACACGATTGCGACAATCGCGGCTTGGGCCATCGATCATCCGGGCCAAAAAATCGAACCGACGGTCGTTTTTCCGGACGCACTTCGTGCAATGAAAGAGGCAATTTTTCAGGGTCTTCTCTCAAAGGTTGCCCTGATTGTTCGCGATGTAGCGATGCTCGTCCGCGAAGGCGGCGACGGTATGGATGTCGCACGCAAAGCCGCTGCGACGGCAATGATTTCCCGCTTGTCGGCCCGGTACGGCTATTGCCCCCATTGCGCGGCCGACCTGGCAAGTCAGCTCGTTCGCACGCGCCTTCGTGACCATCTCCCGTCGTGATCGTTCAAGAAAATAATACCGAAAAACAAGACCTTGATGAAGTCTCCCTCGCGGAGAACGGCACCGACGAACCGTCGCCCAGAGACTGGGGGGCGGAGGTGCGTCGGGTTGCGGGACCTGCGATCCTGCAGTCTTTTGCAGCAACCCTCGTGTTCGCTGTCGACCGCGTGATGCTCGGCCACGCGGGGCGCGAAGCGCTTGCGTCGATGCAGCTCGCGGGGCCCCTTGAGTGGTCGATCATCAGCATTTTTTCCGCGTTTGAGGTCGCGGCGGTTGCACGCGTCGGCGTGCACGTTGGCGCCGAAAACGACCGTGCGGCCCGCCAGGCAAGTCGCCTTGCAGTCCTCGTCGCGCTCGTGGCCGGCGCCCTCGTCGCCGTGGCAACTCCCGGTATTCTGCACGTACTTCTTCAGACCGCCGATCCCCGGTCTTCGGCAGGGCCGCTCGCCGCGTCCTACCTCACATCGACCCTCCTGGCGTCGCCGTTGGTGTTCTTAGCTCTCGCACTTACAGCGATTTCCCAAGCGCGCGGCGACACGCGCACGCCTCTTTTCGTCGCGATTTTTGTCCAACTTGTGCACCTCGCAACGAACCGGGTGCTCATTCTCGGGGCCTTCGGCATCCCCGCCTACGGGATTCGCGGTGCCGGTATTTCGACGGCAATCACCTTTGCATTGCAGGCCGGTCTCCTCGCCACGCTTGCGTTCCGACGCGGCTGGCTCGATGAGGCTACAGCGCTTCCGCCTGCGATTTCGTTGGGCCAGCAGACGCCGACGCGCGCCGAAGAGCTTCGTGCCATGCTCGCGGTAGGTGGACCTGCCCTCGGCGAGCGCGCCATTTATCATACGGGATTTCTGGCGTACGTCGCGATGATTGCAGGCCTCGGTGACGTTGCGATGGCCGCCAATCAATCGCTGATTGCGATCGAATCGGTCTGCTTCAATGCGGCGGACGGCTTCGGTGCGGCGACCGCGGCAACCATCGCGCGGGCCCGTGGGGCCGGCACTCTTCACCAGGGGCCATCGGGAGAATCCCTTGTACTTTCGCGAGCTTCCCGCGATGCCCTCGCACTCCTCGCCGCCGCTGGTCTCCTCGCCGTTGTGCTGCGCGAGCCCCTCTTGGCGCTCTTCGGTCGCGACGCGCCGGTCCTCGCTCTCGGGGCCCGCGCGATGCCCGTACTCGCCCTTGCCCAGCCGTGGATGGCGCTCGGAACGGTCTACGCGTCGGCCCTCCGCGGCGTCGGTAGAACGCGCCCGGTGCTCGGGGTGAGCCTCCTCGGCGCGTTCGCCGTCCGCATCGCCGCCACCTGGTTTTTTGCCTACGGCATGAAGCTTGGCCTCGTCGGGATCTGGCTCGGGTCGACGACCGATTGGGTGGTGCGTACGCTGCTTTTGCGGCGCCTCGTCCGTCAGGAATTCGTTCCGCGGTAGGCCTGGCCGGCCATCGCACCTTCGAGCCGTTCCCGGGCGGTCCGGACGGCAAAAATGGCCGGCTCCCGCGCGTCGACGATTGGGCCGAGGAGCGACGATGAAAGCACCGCAGCGAGCAGCAACGCGGCGACTTCGTCGGTTTCTGCGGCGAACACCTCGTAGACGGTCGGACAGCGCGCGGCGACCGCGTCCATGTTGCCGCCATTCATCGCAAAAGCGGCGTCTTCTGCCCGTCGCCGATCGGCGTCCGACTTCGGGCGCGCGAGGACCGTCAGCGTGACCGCCGGACGGTCCATCGGGAGGACGACGAGGCGTGCGACGTCCTTCGTTGGCATATTTCCTTGATATTTCTTGGGGATGGCAAACCCGATTTTTCCGCCAAAGAAGCGCGTCGCGTGGTCGTCGAGCATTGACGGCAGGAAGCGAGCGTCGCCGTTCTGCGAGAACACGTAGAAGCGCAGCGGGGTCGTCGAAGCGGTGAGCATCTCCGTCAAACGCTCGAATTCTCCGGCGCGGAGGAGCCCGTTGTCGTCGAGGAGGGGGCGAATGTCGTCATCCATCATTGCAGGTTCCTTGTCGGCGGCGGTCGGCATCGCCCCGGCGCTACCACCGATCCGCGAATGCGGCGACTCCGTCGCGCACCGGTTTTTACTGGCGATGGGCTCGCGTGGGGGGTACCGGCAAGCGATGCTCGTCGATACGCATTGCCATCTCGATCCTCATTATTTTCCGGAAGGGGCGCTTGCGGTGATGGACCGCGCGTCGGCGGTCGGCGTGAGTGGCTTCGTCGTCATTGGCGTCGGCGCCGACCTCGCCCCGGCCCGTTTTGCGGCAGACTTGGCGGCGATGTACCCGTCGCGCGTTCGGGCATCGGTCGGCATTCATCCCCACGACGCTACGTCGCTCAATGAACATTCCCTCCAA
>JAAFHJ010000276.1 GCA_013298325.1 Myxococcales bacterium
CGCAATGGAAATCGGCACAATCGGGCTCTTCGCCGCCTCGGTAGCGGGTGCCGGCGTCGGTGTCGCCGAGGGGGATACCTTCGTCGAACCGGGGACGACGCTCCGGGCGCTTCCGCTGATGGAGGTCGAGGAGAACGTCCGGCTGCTCGGAACCGGAAACGCACCGCCCGCGGAACTCATGATCGCCCCGAGGCGCTCCCGAATCGAATTTCCGGGCTCTTCAATGGCGTCGAGGAGGGCGCCGGCGAGCTCGGCGACCGAGGACATGCGATCTTCCGGCTTCTGCTCGAAGCAGCGCTCGACGACGTCGGCGACCGCCTTGGGGACGTCGGCGACGGTGTCGAGGCGCGGCGGCGGCCCCGACATGATCTCCTGGCAAAACCGGGCCAGCGTCGTCTCGACGTAGGGCGTCCGACCGGCCAACATTTGGTAGAAAATCGCGCCGATCGACCAGACGTCGGCCCGCGTGTCGATGGTGGTCGCGCCGAAGACCTGTTCGGGCGCCATATACTTCGGCGAACCGAGGACCATGCCGTCCTTCGTGAGTTCGCCGACTTCGGCGTCGCTCCACTTGGAGATGCCGAAGTCGAGGATCTTCAGGAGGTCGGTGCCGTCCGGCGCATGCGTGATGAAGAGGTTCGACGGCTTGAGGTCCCGGTGGACGATGCCATGCGCGTGCGCTTCTGCAATCCCTTCGCAGAGTTGCAGCACGTAGTTCATCGCGACGTTCAGCGGGAGCTTCCCGCCCGCCTCGCGAAGTTTGCGCCGGAGGTCGTTCCCCTCCAGGCGCTCCATCACCATGAACGAGGCGCCAGCGAAGCTGCCAACGTCGAGGACGCGCGTGATGTGCTCGTTCCGAAGCTTCGCGCTGATCTGCGCTTCCCGGCGGAAACGGGCGCGCATCTCGTCGCCGTTGGTCGTGCCGTTCGAGCTGCTACAGAGGAATTTCAGTGCAACATCACGGCCCAAGTCGAGATGCCGCGCCGCGACAACAACGCCCATTCCGCCACGACCGATGATCGCCTGGACGTCATACTTGTCGTCGACGCGAAGGCCGGGTCGCAACTTGCTCAGCAATTCTTTGACGGCGTCTGCGGTCGGCTCAACCTCGGAAACCGGTTCAACTTCGACGGGATAGGTCGAACGCGAGGCGCCGGCCGCTTTCGTCCCGGAGGCCATTTCCCCGTCGTTCTCTGGAGCTTGTTGCGCACTCATAGGACCGATCCTTCCTCAAACCACCCGACGCACGTCGGCGTCACGCGACGAAGGCCCGTTCGCGTCGTCCCACGATGCCACGCCAGAAACAGCGCGACCAAAAAATGATCGCACGAACGACGCAACGCGATGGCAGCGTTTGCATCACCATCATTCGTAGGAAGGGACAATGGTCCAAGCGGTCCATTTTTTAGCCAGGCATCGGAACGAGGTCGCGCTCCGGAGGGGGTAGAAAGCAGCTCAGGCCTCCCCCAAAGAGTGGCGCTTTACCGAACGGTTTGAAAACAAACTTACCAGTCGGTTGCCAAAACTGCTCCGAGCACGGCCCACTCGTCGACGACGAAATAGTGGCCACCTATTTGTATTGAAGCGGCGAGCGCAGAAAATTCTTTGGTCGCTCCAGAAGCTCGACCGACCGATCAAATTCTGAAATTTCGCTCGCCATCGCTCACCAAGTTCTTACACGCGCGCGTGATGGGCGCCGCTCTTGCGCCAATGCTGCGCCGCGCGGCTCACTCGTTGGTGGCTGGCGAATGGCCGTCGAGGGCGCTTCGGAGGGTGTGGAGGAGGGTGTCGGCGCCGTAGGGTTTCGGCACGAAATAGCGAACGCCGGCAGCGACCGCACCCGCGACGCGCTCGGCGGTGTCGAGGCCGCTCGCCGCGATGATCGGCACGCCCGGGGCGAGTTCGCGGAGGGCCCGGGCGAGGGCGATTCCGTCGACGCGAGGCATCATCATGTCGGTGAGAATCGCTGCAATATTCGAATTTTGTGCCGACTGTGGCTGCGAAAAAAACTCAAGCGCCTCGACGCCGGAAGCGGCCAAACAGACTTCATAGCCAAACACCTCCAACGTCCGTGCGGTCACCGCGCGAACCGCCGGCTCATCATCAACGACGAGGATCCGCTCGCCGCGCCCCCGGGGACCTGCGGCCGATGTCGTTGCAAGGGATTGAAACGTGGAACTTTTTTCCGTAGGCAAGAAGACTTCAAAGCGGGCCCCTCGGCCGACTTCACTGTGGACCTCGACGTTGCCGCCATGGCTCTTCGCGATGCCGAGGACGCTCGGAAGGCCGAGACCGGTGCCGGCGCCGACCGGCTTCGTCGTGAAAAAGGGGTCAAAGATACGATCCCGGATTTCTTCTGAAATTCCTGTGCCGGTATCGGAAACGGCCAACACGACCTGCGCCTCCCCCGCCGGGTGATTGTAGGCCTCGATGGTGAGCGTTCCGCCGTCCGCCATGGCGTCGCGTGCGTTCACACAAAGATTGAGGAGGACCTGATGGAGGAGCGTCGGATCTCCCCGAAAAGTCGAAACATTTTCCGCGACAATCACGCGAAAAAGGATGTTCTTCGGGAACGTATCGCGCGCGAGAAGGAGCACCTCATCAATCACCATACGCGGGTGAAGGAGCTGGGGCGTCCCATCAATACCCCGCGCAAATCCAAGAAGTTGACGAACCATGGCCGTACTTCGGCGGACGCTCGTCTCCATCGTCGCGAAGAGATCGTGGTCTTCGCGGGGGGCCGTCTCCTTCAGAAGGCCGATCGAGAGCACGATCGGCGCGAGCATATTGTTAAGATCATGGGCAATTCCGCCAGCGAGCGTGCCAATGCTCTCCATACGCTGACTCCGGAGCACCTGGTTCTCCAGCTGACGGCGCTCGGTGACGTCGGCGTTGATCGAAATGTAGTTGGCCGGCTCCCCGCGGGCGTCGCGCACGAGCGTCCAGTGGCATTCCACAAGGATTTCGCGCCCCGACTTCGTGCTCTGGGGCAGCTCCCCCGTCCACGAGCCGTCGCGGTGAAGGCACACGAGGGCCTCATCGAAGCGGCGTGGATCCCGGTTGAGAAGCTCGCGGGATTCGCGCCCGAGTGCCTCCTCGACAGCCCATCCATAGAGGACCTCAGCCCCTCGATTCCAATAGGTAATTCGGTGATTTCGGTCGCGAACGAGGATCGCATCGCGGGCGTGGTCCAGGAGGAGCGCCTGCTCGGCCATCCGCGCTTCGTTCGCGCGCCGCACCGTCACGTCACGGGCGAGGGCGACCCAATGGTGGCCATCGCCGAGGGGGAGCACATCGACGTCGCGAAGACAGGCCTCTCCACCCTTCTTCGACGCTGGAAGCGCCGAATAACGCATCGGTTTTCGTGCCAGGAGAGCCCCTGCAACGAGCGCCGCTCCGACGCCATCGAGCGTCCCGGAGAGGAGCGCATCGTCCGAAGCGAGCGCCTCCTCCCGCGAGTAACCGGTACTCGCAACAAACGCCGGATTTACATAGACAATACGAAGCTTGCCATCGACGTTCTCCCCAAGAATCACGATGTCGTGGAAGTTCTCGACGGCCGTCTGGAGGAGGCGCAGCTCGGTGCCGGCGGCGTTTTGAGCGGTGAGATCGAGAAAACCGCCACGGAGGCGAACAATTTCGCCATTTTCAGCGCGGTCGGCAGCCCCGGACGCACGAACGAAAACGCTCTTCCCTGCGAAGGTCGTAAGCCCGATCTCCCGGTCGAAGGGGATCCCTTCCGCACGGCAACGCTCCAGATCGCCAATGATGATCGCCCGGTAGCGTGCATCAATCCGCGGCAAGATCGCGTCGAGAGCGATCGGTGCGTCGGCGGGAATATCTAAAATTTCATACAGTTCGGGAGTTCCGGTGACGACCCCGGTCGCGAGCTCAATCATCCACGCGCCTAGCCGAACCATCCGCGCCGCGATGGTCGCAAGCGACTGCGCTTCCGAGAGGGCCCGCTCCCGCTGGTGGGCCGCGATCGCGACCCGCGCAATGTGCGTGACGTGGTCGATGCAGGCGATTTCTTCCGGCGAAGGGGCGCGCGGCGCCGCGTAGTAAACGGCGAAGGTCCCGAGGACCGCCCCATCCTTCGCGACGATCGGCGACGACCAGCACGACGCGAGGTTGTGGGCCACCGCAAGTGGAAGAAAATCTTTCCAAAAGGGATCTGTCGCGAGGTCGATGGAGACGACCCGACGCCCCGTCGCGATGGCCGTGCCACAGGAGCCGACGCCGAAGGCTGCGCGAACGCCGTTGAGCGGGCCGCTGTAGCTCTGTGGAAGCGAAGGTCCTGCCGCGAACCGCAGCAGCGGGCGGCGATCGGGGTCGCCGATTGGGGCTGCGTCCGCAAAGAGCACGGAGCAGCTGGCGCCGGGCCAGAGCGTCTCGATCTGAAGGCAAAGTGTCGAAAGAACTTCACTAAGGGGCGCCCCCTCGGCAAGCATTTCGAGCGGGTCCCGCACGGAGGTCGCCCCGAGGATCCCCCGCCCTTCTGCAAGCCGCACCGCGTCCTCGGGTTGGATATCACCCATCATCCCCTAAACCTCCCGCGACGCATCGTAGAGGAAGCGGCGCGACAGTGGGGAACTCGCGCCCCCGAGGGGAAGAAAGTGACGTCGGAAAACCGGGCACCTGCCACCGAGCACGAAGAACCTCTTTCTCCGCAGCGCCGATTCCGCTAGCGTCCTCCGTTAGTGGCGACGCTGCACATCTGTGCATCGCGCAACGAAAGCTTCCTCCGTACTCCGCCGTCCCGGAACTTCCGGAATCTACGTCGAAATCACGGAGAATCGTACTTCAACCCTCTCGCCCCGTAGGGGGCACCCCCGGTCCCTCCCGGGTCGCCGGAGCCCCCAGGCTCCTCTGTGCGATGACGTTTTGAAGCAACGCTTGGACGGTTTTCTGTCCGCGCCCGTGTCCCGAATGCGACCCGGTGCTCACGTCCCCTCCGGTCAGTGAATCTGGGGTGCTCGTACCCGAGTGCCCATGGCAAAGAACATCCTCGTAATTAGCGTCGAGCTTCGCGAAACGCGCGTGGCTCTCATCGAAGACGGCATCATCGCCGAGCTTCACATCGAACGAAAAGGTAATAAATCCAGCACCGTAGGCAACGTCTACCTGGGTAAAGTTACGCGCGTTCTCCCCGGCCTCCAGGCCGCCTTCATCGACATCGGCCAGGAACGCGCCGCGTTCCTCCACGTCGAAGACCTCATCCGCCCGGACGACTTCGAGACCTACCTCGCGGGCGGGCGTCGGCACGCCGCCGGAGCGAGCGCCGCCACGGAAGACGCCGTCCCCGACGAATCGGAGATCGAGGACGAACCGCTCCAGCCGAGCGACGAGAGCGTCGCCGCGCTTCCCGACGTCCCCTCTGAGCTCCTCCTGCCCGACGTGGCATCGGAGGCGACCCTCCCCGCCGATGACGAAGAAGATCAGGAAGATCAAGATCTTCCGGAAGAACTCGGCGCCGCTTCCCTTCGGGAAGACCTCCACGACACCTCCCTGCCGGACCCGTCCGAGGCGCTGATTGAAGCGTCTGACGAAGACGATGAGGAGACCGAGGACTCCAGCCAGGAAGCTCTGGAAGATCAAGAAGATACGGTCGACTCGGAGGACGCCGACGAAGACGCGATCCCGCGCCCCGACGACAGCGAAGCGGGTGTAGCCAGCGACGAAGGCGACGAGGACGAGGCCGGCCACGGCGTTGCGGCGCTCGGCTTCGATGCCGACGATCTGCCTGGCTTCACGATGACCGATCCCGGCGATCCGGTCCCGGTGCCGCGTGCGCCCGGCCCCCGCGATGTGCGCGACAACGGGCGCCGCGGACGACGACGCCGCGGTCGTGGCCGTGGTGAACCCCGCCCGCAAGACGCGGCACGCGCACCGAGCGCACCGGCCGCTGCCGATCCGCGACGCACCGCCCCTGGAAAGCGCGGCCCGAACGCCCCCGCCGAAGCCCGTCCCGAAGGGCGCCGAGGCAAGCCGAACGATCGAGGCCCCGCCGCCAACCCGAACCGAGGCCCCGGAGGCAACCCGCGCAACGGGCGCCGCGGTAGCGAGCGCGACGGCGGCAAAGTCCCCGCGCGCATCTCGAAGACGACGCCCATCCGCGAAGTCGTCCGCGAGGGGCAAGAAATTATCGTTCAAGTCTCGAAAGATCCGATCGGCACGAAGGGCGCACGCTGCTCAAGCCACGTCTCCCTGCCGGGCCGCTACGTCGTCTACCTGCCGACCGTCGAGCACATCGGTGTGTCGAAGCGCATCGGCAACGAAAAAGAGCGCGCCCGCCTCCGCGAGACCATCGAAGGGATGAAGCCGCCGAGTGGTGGTCTCATCGTCCGTACGGTCGCGGAAGGACTGACAAAAAAGCAGCTGAAGCAGGACGTCGGCTACCTCGTTCGCCTCTGGGGCGAAGTCGCCAAGAAGCGCGAGGGGGCCCGCGCGCCGAACTTGCTCTCCAGCGAGCTCGATCTCGTCCTCAAGGTCGCCCGCGATCTCTTCACCGACGAAGTCGAGAAGATCGTCATCGACGACCGCACCCAGTACGATCGCACCGTCCGCTTCGTCGAGATGTTCGCCCCCGAGCGCGTCAAAGACGTTGAAATGTACACGGAAAACGAGCCCATCTTCGATGCGTACGGCATTGAGGATGAGATCGCCCGTGCCCTCTCCCGCAAGGTCCCGCTCCCTTCGGGCGGCTACCTGATC
>JAAFHJ010000277.1 GCA_013298325.1 Myxococcales bacterium
GCGTGACTTCGTAGAAGGTGCCTGGGAGGTACTGCTGGGCATTCGACATCCCCGCCGCCTCCCAGGGCACGTGCCAACGCGAATTCCCAGCAAATCGTGCGATTCACGGACGGGTAGGGGGTGGCCCCGAGCGAATTTGCCTGGCCCGGGCCAGGGGGGCACGGCCACCTAACAGCTAGATTTAAAGAAACCGTGAATCACTTCGTCGGCAAACACGGCCCCGGTCGGCGCGCGGTCCATGCGAAAATGTGCACGGGGACCGCCGTTCCGCGGATCGTCTGCGACTTGGCGGCGAGTTCGACGACGAGGCCGCCGTCGACCTCGGCTCGCTCGCGGTAGGTTGCGCCAAAGGGCAACGCGGGGACCGGCGCCGGTTCGGGATTGCGCGGGGTGAGGACGCCCGATTGTTGGGAACGCGAACGATCGAAGGGAAATTCCCAAGTTGTTACGCGCTGCTTGGCGACCTGAAAGCAGGTGTCAGCGGTCGCCACCAGGGGCGCTTTTCCGGCGACGGCGCTCGCGAAGCGCGCTGCTTCGTCCTTGCCGGTGATCTTCGAGAACGCTGCGAGGACCGCCGCCTTTGTCACGACGCCGCCGTGGCCAGCCGCCGCCTCCTGGAGCTCGCGGAACGCGGAGACGATACCGAACGGCGTGCCGGTACGGACGGCGTCACGATCGACGGTGTTCATGTAGAGGGCGCCGTAGACGGAGGGGACGGGCGTGGCTCGTGAGGGCGTGCCTCCCGGTCCCGCGGAGACGAGGAGGGCGTTCTGGTCGCGCGCGAGTTCCTCGGCGTCGATGCCTTGCCAGCTCGCGAGGAGGGACCGGGTGAATGCGTGCGCGCCGCCGCCGGCGAACCAGCCGTCGTCTTCGCCGGCCGGAAGGCGCACTGTTTCCCCAATGTATCCGCGGGATACGGCGGCGAGGGTCGCGAGGCGGAGCGGTCCGCTCCAGACGTCGGTGGGCCCAACGCGCACGTAAACAACATCACCGTGGCGCCCCACGGAGAAGGCCCCTTTGGGGCGCTGCGCGTCGACGTCGACGAAGAGGCCGAGGGTGCGGCGATCGCCAAGGGCCCCGAAGCGCTCCCGGACCGCAGCCCGGAATCCGGCGACTTCTGCGGCGACGGCACGCACGTCGAAGGCAGGGGCGCCGTTCCAGAGCGCCCAGTCGTCGCCGTCGTCGGCACGAAACTCCGCAGTTCCGGGCGTTTCGGCAACAAAAAGTACCGGCGCAGGGTCGCCGCCGACCACCGCGAACGTCGCCCCGCCGCCCCCCGCCGCACCAAAGTGTTGCGCCGCACCCGCTGCGACGGGAGGGACAGCGGCGAGCCCCCAGCGCATCGCCGACGCGCGGGACGAGTTTTCCGATCCGGCGTCTTGCCGGGCGGAGACAGACCCGTACCCCGAAAGATCGACCTCCACCTCGGTGGTGCCGGGCGGGAGCGCGACGCGGCCAAAGGCGCCGTGGCCATCGGCACGAAAGGTCTCCGACGGAGGGACCTGAGTCGCTGTGCCGTCGGGGGCGATCACCGTCACGCCGCCCCCCACCGGATCGACGATCAGACGAGTCCTGGGCGCCTTTTTCGCGGCGACCGTCGTACGTGGAGGAGGGGCGACCACGGGGGCCGCCGACGGACGGGGCGCGGCGGGGGCGCAGGCTGCCAATGCGAGAACGGCGAAGAGGTACGTAATTTTCAAGAGGCACCTGAGGGGAGACGGCCGGCTGCGGATGCGCCTGGACCCAACCGTAGTGCTCCTCCTTGGGTGAAAGAAATGAAAACACACAAGATTGAAGATGTGGCTGACAGCTGGATTTAAGGAAACAAGATCCAATGTTTGAGCTCGTCTTCGGGCGCCAAACGAACCTATTTGCCAGAGCCGGCCCGGCGGTCTCCCCGGTCCTTCTTCCGCGACACTCAAGGTCCGAAAAACCAAGAGAGTTCATTTCTCGAGCCCCCCGCAGCACTCCGCAGCACGGAGCAAAAAATCAGAGTCGCGATGGCAGGTGGGAAGGTCCAACTATGCAGAAGCGCCTCCGCGAGGCATGTTTCGATAGTCCAGCTATTGAAACGTGCCTTGGCGAGGCTGTTTTCGATAGTCCAGCTAGCGAAACGCGGATCCGCACGAGACGTCTCCATAGCATGGCTACGCGAACGAGCCCTTCGCAGGCACGGTTGGAAAGTCGGCCTATTCCGACCCGCCCAACGGCGGCGATGGGGCGTCCGAGCAGCTTCGGCGGCCCGCGCTGGCCCGTTTGAAGAGGGGCGGTGGAATCGTTCGGCAACGCGGAGCGCCACGCGACAATTGGCAACGTTTGCCCGATGGACCGCGAGCGCGCTCTTTGACCCGAAGCGGCCAAAATGCTGCATTTGATTCCGCGGGAATCGGATTGCGGCACATGGTGTTATATTTTGATTCCCGCGCAATCCAAATTTGACCAACCTAGTTGGAAACGGATTCCCCAGGAATCAGATCACGACCGACTGGGTCGGAAACGGATTCCCGCGCAATCGAAACGTGACACATGGTGTTGCAATCGGATTCCCCGGGAATCACTTTCGGGCGCGCCAACATCGGCCTGGGGGGGGCACGAGGCGCGAGGAATCCGGCGGCGCGTCGATCGTCGCCACTTTGGAAACCAGGCTCGGTGCGTGCAGTCGCGAAAACACTCGACCGCTGCGCCGACGTTGTGCGGCAGCGGGCAGGCGCGGACCGGGTCGCTGAATCGCAACCGCCGTGCCTGGCAATCGGAGGTCGCGGGGCGGGACGGCGGATACGGGGGTTGCGCTCAACGCGCTGGGCACGTTCCGCGATCATAGCCGGCCGATGGCACGCCGAGTCCGTGATTGAAGCGCGCCCAGAAGTTCATAAAACCCCCGTTTTGACTACTTCGAAAACGCCCGAACGGGTTAAGGAACTCGTTGCAGGTCGCTTCTTAGCGGTGCCTAAGTGAAACATTCCGCTATCTTGCTGGCACTGTGCACTGCGTGCACCGGCGATCGCAATCAAAGTAGGCCAGACGGTGGCGTTTCTGTGCACGCCATTCGCGACGTTTCCGTCGTCGAAGCACCTTTAGGTATTGACGACGTTGCCGCGCGCGTCGACAGGATGCTTTGCTCGACTACGAACTCGGTCTGTCTAGCACATGGTCGTATTGTTATTCCAATGAGTAAGGCGAGGATAGATGAAGAGTTTTTGTTGAAAAATGTGGAGGGGGCTCGGATTGATTGGGGATGTGTCTTGTTTGCTTGCCGGGCGACGCAGGCGAGGTGTGTGTACGGCCCGAGCGTGTTGGGCCATACCACCTTTGCGGCGATTGAGCAGACCCACCTGACGGGAGGCCTCGAAGGCGACTTCGCCGGGTCACTCAAGGCATTTGTCGAAGAGGCTTCTCAAGAGAGCTACGCACCCGAGGATATCTGGCCCCGCGAGCTCGCCGGAGTGCTTCAGCGAGTTCAGCCTAGGTTTCCGCCAAACGTGCAGCAGCTCGAACAGGTGTACGAACTCGCAGAGCGTCTAGATGCGGTTGGATCCCTCAATGGCTGGATGGGTACGCTGGTTCGCAGATGATGGAGGTATTCGCTTTGACGAATGAGAGGGCGCTTCCGGTCAACTTCGTTGAGTTTAAAGTCGCTCAGGCTTCAGCGAGCAATCTGTATCATTGGGGGTTCGAAACCCCGGCGGCCATGATGGTCGCGGAAGAACTGTCTCGAAAGACGGCTAACTTGCTAAAAAAGCGAGTTTCTTCACAGTGGTTGGAGGCAGTGCAGAAGGCGAACCTCTGGAGTCGCTGGCCCAAGCCCGCTGATGAACGAGCTAAGTTTCGTGCGGATCTCTACCTAAGCGATACCAATATTCTTCGTTTGAAGATCGCCTTGCGAGCTACTCTTGCAGAGTTTGCGCATAGATAGTGGGAGGTGGATGTAATCTTTGGCCTGAGCGCCCTCGATATCGGTATGGACGACTTCAAGGACTTTTTGAAAAGACTCGAGGCGGTGGAGATTCCCAAAGCACGACCAAGCAAGAGAGTGAGAAAAAAGCCGGACGGATCTCGCCAATCTAGCTGACGGTTACTGACTGCATAGTGCCGCCGCCAGCAGCTCAAGATGCCCGCTGGAGTTGCAGGTTCCCGAAGCTCTCGGGGGTGACGGCGGATACGAGGATGCGCTCAACGCGCGGGGCACGTTCCGCGATCATAGCCGGCCGATGGCACGCCGAGCCCGTGATTGAAGCGCGCCCAGAAGTTCACCTGAGCGATCGCGATCGCGAGAACCACGCGTTCGCGCGGGGCGAAACCCTCGACCAAGGCCTGCGCGAGGTCGTCGGAGAGGACCACTGGCGTCGACGAAAGCGCCCGCGCGTAGCGGAGAGCGATCGCTTCTCGCGGCGAGAACGATGCGATTCCCTCGTGCCCCGCGTTGAGCGACGCAATTTCATCCGGCGACAAGCCGCGCCTTCGGGCGGCGGCCACATTCATGTCGGAGCAGAACGGACACCCCACCGCGACACTCGCCGCAACGCGCGCGATCGCGAGGATTCTAGGGTCGAGGTCGGAGGCGTCAGGCGCAAGCGCCTCAAAAATGCCAGCCGCGACGGCCCCCTTCGGAAACCACGTGAGGATCCGCGCGGGAATCGGATCGCCGCCGGCGACCTTCGACACGAGGTAGAGCAGGGGCCGCAGGAGAAATGGGGGTCGCGGGGGGGCGACGAGGAGGCGCGGCATGCGGTCTCGCCCTAGCGGATTTCGCCCGGTTTTGGATTCCTGGACTCGTATTTCCGCAGTGCGTGAGGCTTCCGCCGCTCGAACGCGCACCGACCCCTTGATCGGTTCAGGGACGTTCGTCGATCGCCCCACGGTTTTAGCAGATCCACCTGATAACGCAGATCTACCTGATCGCTGGATTTAGAGAAACAATCTATCGCAGTGAGAAACTTCGTCTCATACTGTGGCGTCCCCGTTCGATTTGATCCGGTTAGGTGTGTCGTTTGTTCTGATTTCGGTACCGAGCGCGAACACTGTGAGGAACTCATCACCTTTGACGAGTTTCTTTGCGATCCACCTGATCGCTAGATTTCGCGCAGCAGATCTACCTAATAGCTGGATTTAGAGACACCGAATCGCGTTATCTGCATTTTAGATAAATGGACGTGTTCTAGGCCGCTGAGCGCCCTCGCTCGACGGCTACATGCCTGCGGAAGAATACCAGCGCGCACACCTTGTCGCCGCGGCCAGAACTGGAACGGGCCACGATAAATTCATGTTTGGCAGGCATTTGACTGGACAGCTTGGTTATCTAGTACGATGATGTAGTAGGTATGGAATATGTGAAGATACTTCTGTTTTTCGTTGTGAGTGCGCTTGTGTTTGGCGTATTTGTGTCGATAGTATCTGGGCCACATATTCGACTCTTTTCGGCGTTAGGCCTTGTTAAGTATCGAATCCCATTTCCCGTTTCTCGTGCATTGCGGGAAGACTATTGGGCGCCCGATACAGTGTTCTTGCGTGTTGCACTGTCTTTTCACAATGGGGAAACTCCCGCCGGGTACGCCTTGCATTTTTCTTACGTGCGCGCAATGATCGGCGACGATTTTCTTTCGCTCCGGGTTTGGCCGGAGCCGGCGCGTGACATACGTTTCGCCGATTTGACCCCCAAGCCAGCGCGCCTCGTCGACCCGCTCGACCTCATCTTGTTCTCAGGGCGTCGTACCTTTGAGTGGCGCGTCGGCGATAAACATGGTCGGCTTCATCTCTCTGGAAGTCATCGATTCTTGGAGACTCTCGACGGTGCACTCGCGCGCTCGCAAAGAGAGAAAGCAGATCCGATGCCAAAGGCAGATCACGACGGTGCACTCGCGCGCTCGCAGGCAGATCCACCTGACAGCTAACCTCGCGTCTATTGAGCCAATCCACAAGAGCTGGCTCGCATCAATCGATGGCTATCTGGCGCTGTGAAGGCAGATGGCTGATGGCAACCCTGGCTATAGAGGCAAGAGCGAAGTGAAGCACATCTATCTCTTCGTGGTCTCCTTGCTTCTCCTTAGTTGTGAAACGCGACGCGAAAAATTCGGCGCCGCTACGTCGTGTCTCCAGATTGAAGCTGACTCCGCAGGGAAGTTTGACTGTTTTGGCGATGAACAATTGTTTTGCAAGTACATGCAGGAGAACGTTATGTCGATGTGCGTTGGGCGTTTCTCGAAACTCGAATGCCAGCCACACATCGATTGCTCGCCCAATCATAGTTCCTATCTATACATCGAGTGTCGCGATATCGGTGGCGCAGCACTTGAGCGTCGAAGACTTGACTGTACAGATTTTATGCACGGCGTCACCTATCCGAAATGAACGAAATTTGCTCACAGCTAGAAACCATGGCAGATCCACCCGATAGCTGGATTTAGAGATCTCGCGTATTCCCTTCGAGACCAAATCTGGCAATCTTGTCAGTGGGAAGCTGACGAGTATGATGAGTGGCGGGAATGGGAAACAGATCCCGTGGATTCTGGTTCGTTGAACTTTGGACTCGATGCACGCGCTACGACGGAAGAGCGAACCGACAGTCAGATTTAATGAAGATACGATATTGTTGTCGGGTTGATAGGTCGCTCAGGGGACGGAAAGATGGAAACTGTCATACTCATTTTGGCGTTCGCTCTATTCGTACTGTTCGGGGGAGTCATGACCTCGATTGCGTCCGCTCTCCATATTCGA
>JAAFHJ010000279.1:0-3444 GCA_013298325.1 Myxococcales bacterium
TTGCGAGACGAAGAAGCCCGCTCGCTGGCGCATGCCGTGCTCCCCCGACCTCCCGGTCACCGGAACGATTTGTGAATCACGACAGGGCTTCCTGAGCCGTCGGCGCCGACGCGAACGACCCATGCAACGTCACCACCGTTCGCTTCCGTCGTGAGGAGGGCCGCCGAGCGCGGAGCCGCGCCGTACGGGGTCTGCACTTGGCTCGCGACGCTGTCAAAGGGGGCCGTTACGCGAACAGCAGCGAACGGAACGAGGAGGCCGTGGCCGGTAAGGTTGAGGAGGCCGGTCCCGCGAACAAGATTCGCCATCGGACCGTCGCCGTCGACACCATCGAGAAAAATGGCATCGCCGCCGGCGCGGACGAAGCTGTCTAGGCTCGTCGCCCACGTCCCGCCGAGCGCTTCGGCATTCGCCGCCGGGAGCGTCGGCTGATCGTAGACAAGAACAACGTCGAATTTTCGTGCAAGATCGGGATCATTGAGAGCCGCGGCGTCGTTCTGCACCGTGTAGACCACGCGGCGCCCCCCACCCGTGTCGAGGACGTTCTTGATGCGGGCTACGGTCGCCAGATCGGCGTTCTTTTCGTAGGAGAGGACGCGGAGCGGGTTCGTACGCGGGAGGAAGACCGCGTTGACGAGGAGCTTCGCCTGGGCGCTCTGGCCGGTGATCGTGGCGTAGTCGTGGCCGATCACGACGACGTCCCCGGGCGTCGCCCCCTGGCAGACGCGGTTGACGCAAAGGAGCGAGGGGCAGAACTTTCCACAAACCCCGCAGTTGAAGGGATCGGCCGAAAGATCAAGGCACTGACCGTTGCATTCTTCCGTCGGGGCGTCGCACGGAGGACGGCACGCGTAGTTGCCAAAGCTCAGTTCGCGGCAGGTCGAATCGGGGGCCCGACAGACGGTAAAACAATCGCCGCAGTGGTCGGGTGTGTTGTACGGCGGCGTGCACGCATCTGCCGAGCTGCCGTCGGTCGCCCCACCCTCGCCGGGCCCGCTGTCGGTGATTCCGGTGTCGGCGTTCGCGTCGGCGTCGACCGTCGCATCGCCGCTGTCCGACGACGCCGCGTCGCCGCCGTCGCTCACGACGCTTCCGTCAAGGGCGGAAACGCACGAACTTTGCCGACAAACCGTACCGCCCGCGCAGACCGATCCGCAGGCCCCGCAATGCTGTGGGTCGCTTTCCAGGTCGACGCAAACGGTCCCGCACGCGCGGTAGGGCACGCGGCATTCGCCGCCGACGAGAGCATTTGAGCCGTCGCAGGCCGGAATGAGTGCGACGCCAAAAATCGTCGCGGCGAGGGCAAATACCGAAAGAGAACGACGATTCATGGGTTCCCCTTGGTGGGCGCAGTTGTGGATTTGTCCGTCGGGGAAGTCGTCGGGGATGTATCGCCTTTGAGGGAGCGCGAACGGGTGACCCAAAACTCTACGCGCCGGTTCTGCTGCTCGGCGTGCGCCGTCTGCACGCGGAGGCGCGAGCGCCCGAAGCCTTCCGCCTGAACCCGGCTCTCGGCGAGGCCATATTTGATGAGCAGCTGCTTGACCGCATTCGCGCGATCCTTTGAGAGCTTCAAGTTGTGAGCTTCGGCACCGAGCGCGTCGGCGTGCCCTTCGACGGTGAGCTCCTGGATGTCCGGGTTGTCGAGGACGAACTTCGCGACTTTCTCCACAATCGGCCAGCTTGCGTGGCGAACACGGGGGCTGTCGAGGTCGAAAAGGATTCGGTCGTCAAGGACCAGGCGATCGGCTTCGAGGTGAATGCTCCCCTGGGCCCGCGGGCAGCCGTTCGTCTTCGGATCGTCGGTCGGGACGCCCCAGACGTCGGGGCAGGCGTCGTCGTCGTCGAAAATCGTGTCGCCATCGCGGTCTTTTCGCGGGCAGCCGTTCGTCTTCGGATCTTTTGTGCGCACGCCGGGATCGACGGGGCAGGCGTCTTCGGCGTCGAGAATGCCATCTTCGTCGCGATCGCGGACCGGACAGCCGTTCTTCTTTGGGTCGTCGGAGGCGATGCCCGGCTCGTCGGGACACGCGTCGCGCGCGTCCATAATGCCATCGTGATCGCGGTCGCGGAGCGGACATCCGTTGGTTTTCGGGTCCTTGGTCCGGAGGCCGGGCTCCGTCGGGCAGGCGTCTTCGGCGTCCAGCACGCCATCGTGATCCTGATCGCCGCCGCTCACCGGGGCGACCGGTCGCGGTCCCGGAGCAATCGCAAGCGCAATTCCGAAGGCGAGCACTCGGCCGTCTTCGGGGCGGACGGCATCGTTGGGCTGAACCACGTGAAAATACGAGAGTTCTGGGCCCACGCGAAGGCGGTCGGAGACGGCAACGTCCCAGGCGACGGCAGCGCGAAACCCGAAGCGAACGAGATCTCCGGTCACAACCGGGCCTGCCCCGCCGCGCAGCGCGAGGCCAGTCAGCCGCCGCGCGCCGGGGGCATCGCTGTCGAGGGGGTGAATGCCGACCGTCGGCAAGAAGGCGGTCGCGACAGAAGCCTGCCGCTCGACAAAACGGCTGTCGGTGGCCGCGCCGGTCGCAAGCAGCACGAACGGAACGTCAATTCCCAAAGAAATACCGGGCCTTGGAACAAGTCCGACGCCGCCCGTCGCTGCGACGCCAAAGCCGAGTTCGACCCCTTGCGGAGCCCCAATCGCGTGGGCGCCAGCGACCGATCCGCGCGCGTAGACGCCGATGGGCGCCGCGGTTGGAGGCGCGGCCGCCGCGGTACCTGCGAGCGACGCCAGCAGCGCCACGACCGGGAGAATGCGGAGACCACTGCGTCGGAGACTGCGGTGAAGAGGGGGCGAAAGGTTGGGCACCGGGCGTTCCGAACAAGACGAAAAGGGAGAGACTCCCGACTGGCGGCCAGCGCGGTTGTCGACGAGGACGAGGGAGGAAGAAGGCTACCACGGGAGGCGAAGTCGGTTGAAATTCCCGATGTCTGCCAAGGTAGGACCGAATGTAACTTCCTCAAGCAATCCTCCTTGCCCGGAAAAGTACTGACCCGTACCGTTCACGCATGACCGTGAACACGCTCTCGGCGGCGGCGGCGAATGCGGCAAACGATCGGACCGGGGAGGAGGTCGACGGGACGGTTCTCCTCGTCCCGCTTGGCGTCGGCCACTTCGCCGAGACGTGGCTCGGAGCGCCGAGGAACGGAGGCCCGCTCGTCGCCGTGAAGCTCTTTTCGGCGCGGATCGCGTGGTCCCGCGAGGAGGCGTTGGCGCTTGTCGCCCACCTCCCCGATGGGGAGTACGTCGCCGGCGGCACCTACCAAGGGGCGCCCTACCTGGTTTCCACCTACCGGCCGGCCATCGCGCTTGGCGACCTCGCGCGCGCGGCGACGCGGGCAAGCCGAACGATTCCGGCGCAGGTAGCGGCACGAATCACCGTCGATGCCGTTGAGGCGCTGGCCTGCGCCCCCAAGCTCCACCTCGCCGTTCAC
>JAAFHJ010000279.1:3454-6691 GCA_013298325.1 Myxococcales bacterium
CGTTCACGCCCGGCACCTGCTCGTGGAAGACGACGGGCGGACCGTGGTGGTCGAAGCCGGATCGGCCACACGGCTTGCCGAGATCCCGCGCGTGCGTCGCGCCTACCTCGCGGCGACGCCATTGCCCCCGGAGGTCGCCGAGGGGGCCGCCGATTTAACTAGTGATTTCTTTTTGTTAGCCAAGGCGATCTTGGCACTGCCGCTCGGTCCCGACGCGGCACTTCTCGTGAGCGCGTTGCGTGGAGTTGCGGCTGATGAGCATCGGCTTCGCCCGCGGGATGCCGGTGCGTTGCGCGCGCACCTTTCCGACGTTCCCTGTGCAAGCCACGCGGAAGTCCTGGCCTGGCGGGACAGCATCGGCCGAAAGCTGGTGCTCCGCCGAAACCAGTCGCTGGCGACCGCTGCAGCCCGTGCAAACGTAGCCGTGGTTCCGGCCGCAGTGCCGATGATCCCCCAACCGTCGCCCGACCCGAGCGATGGCGCGGCAAACCTATCGGCTCCGCCCCCCGCGCGCTCCGGGACCCAGCGCGCCACCGGTCGTACGCCACGCATCGATCCGTTGGGCTTTGCCCTCGACGAACTCCCGCTGGAGCCGGATGCCGGCCCGCGTTCCCTAGGGACGCCGGTGACCACCGCCGCGAAATCTCCAGGAGATACAGCTGAGTGGCTCTACGGAGCCCCCGAACTTGCGGCGCTTCGCGACGATGCGCCGCTCGCTCTCGACGACGCACCGGTTGTCGTGCTCGCCGCACCGGCTATCGTGCTCGACGCGCCGGCCCTCGTGCTCGCCGCGCCGCCCCCCGCGCTCGCTACACCGACTCCTGCGCTCGACGCGCCGCCCCCGGTAGCCGAAATCGCCGAACCTGCTCCGGCGATCCCCACAGCGGTTCCGCCCCAGCCGGCGTTGCCGGCGACCGTCCTCCGAGCCACCGAAGACGCCCGTAAGGCGATCCAGCCCCATGCTACCGCCCTCGGGACACTGCTCCGCGCGCTCCCTGCGCGGTATCAAGAACTCCCCGGCTACCAGAAGGCGATGGTGATCGCCGGCGCCGTGGTCGTGCTCTGCCTCTTCTGGCGCATCGTGCACTGAGCGACGCCTCACGCCACGTGCTTGAAATTGATGAAACTTCTCCCCGGACAACTCTTGCTCGAACGCTTCGTCGTCGAAGGCCACCACCGACGGGGCGGTATGGGGGACATCTACCGTGGTTTCGATCGCAGGCGCGAGGCGGCGGTCGCCATCAAAGTCTGTTTGTTGCCGAGCGACGACAACGGCTGGAAGCGCTTTCGCCGCGAAGCCTCGATCCTCGCAACAATCGACCATCCCCGCGTTGTGCGGCTCCTCGCCCACGACGCTCTCGAAGACGGAACCCCCTATTATATCATGGAATTCGTCGATGTCCCGACTCTGGATCAGGTATTCCGCAAACGCGGACGCCTTCCTGTGACCGAGGCGACGTCGGCAATTGGCAGCCTTCTCGAGGGACTGAGCGTGCTCCATATGCGGGGGATTTTTCACCGCGATGTCACGCCCAAAAACCTCGCCATCGAGCCCGATACACTTCAGGTGAAGATCCTCGATCTCGGTCTCGCGAAATCGCTCGTGGGCCACGAAGTGGGCCTCACTCAGGACGGGGCAACCGTAGGAACGCCCGCCTACATGGCCCCCGAGCAGACGATGGGCTTCGGCGATGCCCGGTGCGACGTCTACGCCGCGGGATTGCTCCTTTTTCAGCTTCTCACCGGAGCGCGCCCCTTCGAGGATCACGGGAAGCGTGAACTCGCGACGCGCATCGCATTTCCTGCCCCGTATGCGCGCCTCCCGCGCGGAGAACCGCCGCTCCCGAGGCGACTGGTCACCCTCTTGGCGAACGCTCTCGCGCGAAACCCGGAGGAACGCCCGGCCGACGCCATGCAATTCCACGTCAAGCTCCTCCGCGCACAAGCGGGCGCCGATACGGAGAACGCGCCGCCGTCCTCCCTCCCGGCCCACGATCGGAGCGACGTTCGCCGTCGCACACCGGGTACGAGCGCGTCGGAAGCGACGGAACCGGGATTTGGCGCGGTGGCGCTCAGCGGCCTCCGGTACGTCGTCGGGGTGCGGGCGCCCCGTGACTCGGCAAGCATGGCGATGTTTGCCGAGGCAACCTCCCACCTCGAAGCGCGCTTGCGCGAGCAGTGCGCGCGAGAAGTACGTGTGTTTCCGCCCGATATCGTCGTCGCGATCGTGGCAGCGGATGCCGTTGACGCTCTTTTGTGCGCCACCTACGAAATCCTCGGGACCGGAAGCCGTGTCGCGTGCGAACCTCTGCCGGAGGAAGTGCTTGGTCCCTCGCCATCGCTTGACGACTTCGGCCCTGAAGTCGCTGTCGTCCTCGGTGACCTCTTGACGTGACCGTGCAACTTACTGCTACTCGGGAGGCCCCTGTGACGAACCCCATCCGCTCCGCAGACCGTCTTTTTGCAACGAACCGTACCGCGACCACGGAGGAAACTTCGGAGATCCGCGCGCGGTTGACCCCGTCTTCGCGCGACGATGCGACGTCGCGAACCGACGCACCCGCGAGCGATTCATCGCGGAGCGATTCGCGCGATGGGGCGACGCGTGTAGACGGAAAAGGGCGCTGGGATCGCGCCGAACCGATCGACCGGCGCCACGACGCCCAGAAGCGAAAACTCCTCGTCGCTGCCGCAGAACTCCTCGCAGAAGCGGGGCTGGGGGCGCTCAGTGTCGAAGCGGTGACCGAGCGCGCTCAGGTCGGGCGACGCACCTTTTACGTGCACTTTGAAGGGCGTGCCCAGCTCCTTCTCGCCCTTCATTCCGAGCTGGCAACGCCCCTCTTTGCGAGCTTTGATGAGGCGTCGCGGAACGAAACATCGTCGATTGCCGTCGTCCACCGGAC
The DNA here is from genome assembly GCA_013298325.1 of Myxococcales bacterium. Lineage (GTDB taxonomy): Bacteria > Myxococcota_A > Polyangia > Polyangiales > Polyangiaceae > JAAFHJ01. The sequence continues at coordinate 6,358 of JAAFHJ010000279.1, forward strand.
GTTTGAACACCTGTTCGATTACATCCTACAATCCCCGCTCCGCGCGCAGTTTGTGCTCGTCGACGGCCCCCTCCTCGGCGAGCGACACGCCCGGATCACGCAGGGTTTCTTCGACGCGCTTTCGTCGATGCTCGTCCTCGGGAGCCTCCGTGAAGCGCCCGAAGCGGCGATTTCTCAGCACGAAGCTCAGATTTTGGTCCTCGGGGCGCGTGGGGCAGCTCTCGCGATCGCCGACGGACGCCGTTCGAACGAGTACCCTTCGCTCGCATCCGACTTCCGCGCACTTCTTACGCGCGTGTTGGCCCGCCCGATGACGGCGTGAACGGCAGCGGGT
>JAAFHJ010000028.1 GCA_013298325.1 Myxococcales bacterium
TCCGCGCGAACGTGCACGTTCGCGCGGAGGGGCGCGCGTTCCACACCCTCCGGGAAGCCGTCGAAACCTTGCGCAAAGAATTGCCCGGAATTGGCGATCAAAATTTGCCGAGTTTCATCGTTGAGGGTGCCCGCCCAATGGCCGCCGGCGATGCTGTTTTGCTCTGGAATTTCCGAGGAGACCGCGCCATCGAGATCTCCCGCGCCTTCGAAGATCGCGGAACCTTCAAAGGATTTGATCGCGGAACCGTTCCCGACGTCTTCTTTGCCGGAATGATGCAATACGACGGCGATCTCAAACTGCCGACGAACTTCCTCGTCGCCCCCCCCGAGATCGATCGGACGCTCGCCGAGTACCTCTCGGCAGCCGGCGTCCACCAGCTCGCGATTTCGGAGACGCAGAAGTTCGGCCACGTGACGTTCTTCTGGAACGGCAACCGTTCCCAACCGCATCCTGGTGAGACGTGGGTCGAAATTCCGAGCGATCTTCGCCCCTTCGAGGAGCGCCCGTGGATGAAGGCGGCCGAGATCACCGATCGACTCATCGATGAACTTCGCAGCGGAAGCTACCGGCATGCTCGGGTCAACTATGCGAATGGGGACATGGTCGGCCACACCGGCGCCCACGACGCCGCCGTACTCGCGGTGGAGGCGGTCGATCTCCAGCTCGCACGCCTACTCCCCGTCATCGATGCCCTCGGCGGCGCCCTCCTCGTGACCGCCGATCATGGAAACGCCGACGAAATGTACGAATGGGACAAGAAGGCGAAAGCGTTCTCCTGCGGCCCCGACGGCGCGCCTCGCCCGAAGACGAGCCACACGCTGAACCTCGTGCCGCTGCATCTGTACGCCCCTGAACGGCCCGACCTGACGCTGGAAACCGCCACCGGCAGCGGAGAAGCAGCCGCAGGCCTCGGAAATATCGCCGCGACCGTCCTCGCGCTGCTCGGCTATGCGGCGCCCGAGGGGTACCTCCCGTCGCTCGTGTAGCCACGTTCCCCTTTTCGGAACGTGTCGTTCCGTTAGGGGCGTTTGCCTATCGGGGCCCGTTCCGCGAACGTGCCGCGCCATGAACGCCCCCCTCAAGCTCTACTTCTCCCCCGGCGCCTGCTCCCTCGCGTCCCACATCGCGCTCCTCGAAGCGGGCCTCGAGTTTACGACGGAAAAGGTCGATCTCGCCGCCAAGAAGACCGAGGCCGGCACCGACTTTAACACCATCAATCCGAAGGGTTACGTCCCCGCCCTCGCCATCGGCGACGACATCCTCACCGAGGGGACGGCGGTGATGCAGTTCATCGCCGACAAGGTTCCGACGAAGAACCTCGCGCCGGCCGCCGGCTCCGTGGAGCGTTACCGGCTCCAGGAGTGGCTCGGCTTCATCAACTCGGAAGTGCACAAGCCGCTCGGCGCCCTCTTCGGAAAGCCCTCGGAAGAGGTCCGGAATTCGACGGTCGAGCGCGTCTTGAAGCGCGTCGCCTACATTGACGGCAAGCTCGCTGGCCGCGACTTCCTCCTCGGCGACGCGTTTACCGTCGTCGACGGCTACCTCTTCACGGTCCTCGGCTGGACGAAGTTCGTCGGCGTCGACATCTCCGCTTACCCGAACGTCGGCGCCTTCCTCGGCCGCGTCGCAGGCCGCCCCGCCGTCCAGGCCGCCCTCAAGGCGGAAGGCCTTCTCTCCTGACCGTGTGCGGTAATTTGCGGTAGATGGGCCCCGTGGGGACCGACCGCATTCGTTTCGATCGGCAGGAGCTCGCCGGCGCCTTTGGCGACATCGGCACCGACCTTCCGCTCCTCCTCGCGCTCGTAGGGACCTGCCAACTGGACCCTACGAGCGTTCTCGTTTGTTTCGGCCTCGCCCAAATCGCGACCGGAATTCGCTACGGCCTGCCGATGCCTGTCCAGCCACTCAAGGCGATGGCTGCGGTAATGCTTGCGAAAAAGCTTGGTACGGGGGTGCTCACCGCCGGCGGTGTCGTGGTCGGCGCGGCGATGGCGATCCTCGTCGCGACGGGGGCCCTCGAGCACCTCGCGCGCGGAGTCCCGAAACCGGTGGTGCGTGGGATTCAGCTCGGCCTTGCCATCACCCTCGCCACCCTGGCGCTCAAAGAGTACGCCGCTGCCGACGGGCTGCGCGGCTACTTCATCGTCGCCGTCGGCTTCTGCGTGCTTATTCTTGCACGAAATCGAAAGCTTCCGGTGCCGGCGCCGCTGATCGTGATGGCGGGTGGCGTCGCCTACGGGCTGTTGACAAAGGCCGACCCGAGCCATTGGAAAGGGGCATTTGGGTTCCATCTTCCCCATTTGATTGTCCCGAAGTCCCACGATTGGATCGACGGCGCACTGCTGCTCGCGCTCCCGCAAATTCCCCTCTCGCTGGGGAACTCGGTCATTGCCACGAGTGACACGACAAAGGTGCTCTTCCCCAAGCGCCCGGTTGCGGTGCGGTCGATCGGCGTCACCTTCGCCGCCATGAACCTCATCGCCCCGTGGTTCGGCGGCTTCCCGACCTGCCACGGCTGCGGCGGGCTCGTCGGCTTTTACGGCTTCGGCGCGCGGACCGGCGGCGCCGCGATCCTCTACGGGGCCGCCTATCTTGCCGCCGGACTTTTTGCAGGGCCCGCCTTCGCCGATCTCGCCCTCCTCTTTCCGCTGCCGATCCTCGGCGTCGTCCTTTTCGTCGAGGCGCTCGGCCTCGCCACCCTCGCCGCAGACGGGGGCGCATCGAGCACACGGATCGCCCCGTGGACGATCGCGATCGTCGCGGCGGCGGTCGTCGCCCTCCCCTACGGCTACGTGGTTGGCCTGCTCGCAGGGACGCTCTTCCATGTCGCCGCCGAACGGGGCTGGATTCGCCTCGCTGCGAACAATCCGGAAACGCCCTAATTTTTCAATGCGAGTTCTGCCAGCCAGGCAGCCTTCGCAAACGTCGCCTCTGCCGCATAAAGATACGCGGTTGCGGCGACAAATCGTTCTGCGGCGGCCCGGCGATCGTGCCCCCCGGCGGCGGCGAACAGGGCCGTCAACAGGGCGGCGCCGCCTCGAAGGAAGCCACCATCGAGGTGGGCAGCATCTTTCCGGAGCGCCTCCTGAGCACTTGCCGGCAAGGAACCACGCCCCGCAAGGGCGTAGCGCTCCAGCCTACGGCGTAGCGGCATGAGCGGGTCGCCGTGGGTCGGCGCCTCTGCGGCGAGCGGCGGGGCAGCTGCGGTTACCGCCGCGGGATCGACGTCGACGGCGGGGCGCGGGAAGCGCGCGTGTCGCACCCGGTCGAAGGCCAAATTGACAATCGACTTTTCCTCGTCGTCAAAGGGGAACAGCTTCGGAGCCTGGCTCACGCCGTCGTCATCTGCGCCTTCGGGAGCCCTCAAAACACTTCCAGAAACTAGCGCGAGCGGGACAACCGTCGCCTCCGTTCCCGGCTCGAGTCGCGCAATCAAACGCGTTTGAATAACGTTCTTTGCAAGCAAAGAAAGGTTCTCGCGAAAGGCGAAGCGCGGATCGTCGATGGCAACACGCACGCCCACCGTGACAGTGGCATCCCCAAATTGGGCCACGAAGACGGGGCGACCGGCGGCATTCTCCGCAAACACGCCGTCAAGGAACACGAGCCCCTGCCCGGCCGCCGTTGCTGCACGTGCAAGCTGGTTCGCGAGCGGCTCCGCGAAGAGGGCGTCACGAACGGCGGAATCGGCCTTCGTCGAAGCGACGACGACCTCTTTCCCGGCGCCGAGGCGGCCGTTGGCAGCGACCTTCGCAGCAGCAAATACAAGCCCTTGGCGACACGCTTCCCGCTGGGCAAGGCTCACTTCGCCGAACCGTAACGGAGCATCGTAGGCTGCGACGGCACGCTCGGCGGAGCCCGGCATGACGTCCCCCGCGGAAAACAGGCGCTTCCCGTCGGAGAAGTGGGTCACGACGCCGGCCTGCCCGCCGACCAGAATCGGTTCGCAGCAGAGCCCAGTCAGGCGCGCGGAACCGTATGCATGATACACATTTCGCGCGATACCGACCGCCGTCGCGTCTCCTCGGCGGAGGCGCTGGGCGAGCGTAAGGAGTTCCGCGAGGTCTCGCGTTGCGTCGCTCAGTCGAAAATCCGGATCGTCGCTCGCGCGCTGCCGAAGCGCAACAAACACGCGAAGGAGCGCCCCTTCAATGGCAGGAACGCCGAGCTTTCGTGCCTCGAAGGAGACGCGAAGCAGGGTCGCCGTACGGAGCGCCGAGGTGGCAGCGAATCCGGCGGCAAGCACGTCAGCTCCGATGGCGAAGGCCGCTTCCCCGACGGCGATTTCCGACGGAGAAAGGCTCTCGGCCGCCCCTGCGTCGGCACTTGCGAGCGCGGCCGGCGCCTCGTTGGACGCCCCCGCGGTCCCCGGGAGTGCCACCGGGAGCACCGAAAGAACCGCCGCTGCGTGAAAGCACTTCGGCGAAAGAAGGCAGGTGCATTGAACCTGGGAAAGATCGGCAATCAGCGATTCTTTCGGATGCAGGGTCACCTTCTCTTCGCCGTCGGTTGCGACGGAGATCGCTGCATCCTGCACCGACCACGTCCAGCCGTCGGCCGTCGTCGGCGCGCCGTCGAGGCGCTTTTTCATGCGCGCCGGGAGCGCCTCGAGGAGGCTCGCGAGCAGCTCGGGCGTGAGATTCGGTCGCTCTTGGGCAGTCATCGTCCACGGACCCTTTCCCCAATCCATCCGGCGAGTTCTTCCGGCGAAAGTGCGGCAATCGGCATCCCGGCGCCGGCGACGCGCTCGGCGATTCCCCGGTGAAAACGGGGAGCTCCGCGGTCATCAAGGGCAGCGAGGCCGAGCGCGGTGATCCCCGAGCCGACGACGTCGCGAACTTCCGCGATGAGCGTCGGCACCGAGGCCCCCTCTTCGAAGTCGCTCACGCAGACGAGGAGCGTCCGCGAGGGGACGCGGGCGAGCGTCCGCGCGAAACGGATCGCGCCGCCGATGTTCGTTCCGCCGCCGATCCGGATGCCGAGGAGGAGCTCGAGAGGATCGTCGACGTGCTCCGAGAGGTCGACCACGCCATCGGAGAACGTGATGAACTTCGTCGAAAGTGCCGGTATTTTTGCCAAAATCGACGCAACCAGGGCCGCGTAGATCGTCGAAGGTTCCATCGACCCGGAGACGTCGACGAGCAGGACGACCTGCCAATCGACGCTCTTTTTCGCCCGCGTCTTGAAGAAGAAATCCTTCGGCGTGAGCGCGTAACCGTCCTCGGCGTGGGCGCTTCGAGGGCGGGCGGTGCCGAGGTTTTCGCGGATCGTCCGCCGGAGATCGAGGGGCCCTCGCGCGCGCCGCGAGGGGCGGGGCGTCGCGAGACCGCTCAGCGCCGGCCGAATACGCGTCGCAAGTTCCCGGGCGAGTGCCGAAACGATTTTCTCAATCAGTTTGCGAAGATGAGCGAGGTCTTTCTCGCCAAGTCCGCCGCGCAGGGCAAGGAGCTGCTCAAGTAGCGCCACCGAAGGCTGCACCGTCTCCGGGTCGAGGGCGGTCGCTGCGGCGCCGTAACCTGCCTCCGCCGCCGCACCGAGGACCTCCTCACGAACGCGATCGCCGAAGAGCGTGGTAAGTTCGTCGGCCCACTCACGGGCCGTCGGAAACGGAGCGCCGCGCCCAGCGCCACCGCCCTCGCGGGATCCTTCACCGTGCCCCTGGCCATAAAGCTCATCGAGCGCACGCCCGAAGGGGGCTGCTGCACAACTCAACCGCTCGGCCTCGCGACCGAGCAGGAGCCGCAGGCGGTCGGCAAGGGTAAGCCGACGCCCGTCCGTGTCCGAAGATCCTGTTTTTACAGTCTGTTTAGCGCCCGTCGGCGCGATCGCCGTACTCGTCTCCAAGCCGCCAAGCCCGAGGGCAACGACGGCGGCACTTCCGGCCGCATCGGCTTCTGCACCAAACGCCAAGAGCGACGGGTCGGCCGCGATCGTAAGCAGGCCGGCCCCCTCCCCGAGCGCATCGAGCATCCGCTGGCGGCCTGCCGCCGAGAGCACGTCAAACCCACGACGGAGCGATGGAAGCTTGCGAAGGAATGCCGATTCTTCCAGGGAATCAATACCGGCAAGTACCGCGTCGGTGAAGGCGGGGTCCCCCTCAAAGCGCGGCCCACCGAGCACGAGAGCGCCGCGAATGCGACCCGAGCGCTCTTGAGCGCCATTCGCGTCGTCCGTGCCGAACTCAAAAAAGGAGACAAAGATGTTTGAAAATTCTGGTCGCGCCGTCTCATCCAAGAGCGCGTGCGCGGCGAGCGCGGCACCGCGCAGCAGCGGGCTCCCCTGTTCAGAGAAGCGCCGGATCGCGTCGGTCAAGAGCAAGGGGACTGGGCGCCCCTCCTCGCGATCGGTGTAGAGCGCAACCACTTCGGCGAACGCCTGGACGTCGCTGTCCTGAGTCGACCCTTCGACGCCGGAAAGGGCGGCGAGCGCGGCGGCGAGGAGCGCCTCCTGCGCGGCAGAGAAGTCGGTTTGAGGCTTCGCATCGGTGGTGGCAAGCCCGACGATATGCCCTTCGACGATACGCCCCACAAACGCAAGGAGTGCAACGAGTTCGGCGAACGAAGCCGACGGAATGAGTTCTCCGTTCAGTCGTGCAAAGAGTTCGTCGACCAGCGCCGGAAGAGCCGCTTCGGCCGCCTGCTCGGCGAGCTCAAGCCAGGTGCCGACCGTCATCGCGTCGTTGGCGACGAGCGCATGGGCGGGGGCGTGGGATGCGGTCTCAGCGCTGCCGGTCGCGCGACGGAGGGCGGCCCGCAGCTCCCCTTCGGCCGCCTGGGCGAGCGTGATCCCGAAGAGGCTCGCAAGTTCGATCCGCGCCGCCGTTTCTGGTGTGAATTGGAGGCGATAGCGCTTGGTCAGTGTAGGGAGCGTGCCACGCGCCCCTTGAACGGCGTTGTGCCGGCGCTCCGCGTAGGGGATCCCGCAGACGGTGAGGCGCGCAATCGCGATCGCCCGCTTCGCGTCGAGGGGGGAGCGAAGGGGATCCAACGTGATCTCGTCCGGTTTTTTGCTGGTCCCCGACTTCGGCGTGCTGTGAAGGCCCGGCAGGCGAAGCTCCTCAAGAAGCGCATCGACGTGGGTCGCGAGCCCAGAACGGGGGGCCCCCGGCGGCAGGCGGCCCCGGCGCTGGCCAACGAGGACCGCTTCGAGCGCTTTCGCGACGACCCGCCCGCGACCGAGCGTCTCCCCTTGGAGCATCGCGCTCTCGATTGCTTCGAGAAGCTCGCGACGGCCCGGTGCCGGGAGGTTACGCAAAGCACTCAATTCATTCGCAATTCGTGCAGCCTCGCGGACGTCGGCAAAGGAAGCGACGTGCCCCGCCTGGCGAACTTCCCGGGCGATCGCAACGAGGAAGCCGGCGAGCACCGGCTCCAAGGAGCTCTTCGCAACGAGCTGCTCGTAGAGGGCCTGCACGAGGGCCGGATCGCGAATGCCGGCCGGGTAGCCGCTGCGGCTGTCAAACAGGGCGAAATCGTAGGGAACAATCGACGCACGTACCGGCGCCGGCGGAGCGGTATCCGTCTCCGCCTCCCCAGCGAGGAGCGCTTCCGCATGAAAAGACCCGACAATCGCGACAGGCCGGGCGCCGGGCGCTTTAAGTGCATTCTGCACATGCCTGCGCATTTCCGCTTCGCGAAGAAGGTCGCGGGTCGGCACGCGCGGGTCGAGGTTCCGGGTCATCCAGCCGAAGAGGAGCGCGCCACGACGAATCGCTTCGGCGGCGTTCGGCGCGCGGCTCGGCGCGTGCCCTTCGACGAGACGGTCCCACAACTCCTCGATATCGACCGACGCGCGCCCCGCATCCCCGTCGGCAACGTCGTTCCCCGCCTCACGGACGCGGGGCGGCAGCGGCGCTCCGACGGCGCGATCGATGGCGATCACCGGAACGTTTGCCGCCCGCGCCCAGCGCACCGCCGCCAACTCGGGCGAGAAGTCGGCGAACGGATAGAAAGAAACCCCCTCCCCGACCAACGGTGCCGCAGCCAAAGCGACGGGCGCCTGCGTGGCCGGGTCAGAAAGCCACGGGAGGAGCTCCTGGAGATCGGTCGGCAATTCAAGAAGAATCACCGTCGGTTGGTAGCTCGCGAGGAGCTCAGGAATCGCCGCGGCGAGCGCCGGCGAGTGGTGGCGGACGCCGATAAGCCAAGGGGCCGTCGCGGAGGCGAGCCGCTCCAGCGATGCGGCAGCATGTTCGTCGAGGTTACGCGGAGTGGCCGTCGGCATCGTCGTCCCCATGGCGGTCACTCGCCTTCGAGGCGGGTGCGGAGGTCGTGGAGCGTCTTCCACAAGCGCGCGTTCTTGACCTCGGGCCCGCCATCGGCGCGGCGCTTGACGGGGCCGTCCCAATAGGCGAGGAGGCGCGCGCGGTCCTTCGGTTCGTCCTTCTCGACGACGCCGCGAAGGTAACCAGGGACTAGGCTCAAAGGGTCGCGATCGCTCGGCAAATAGGCGGTCTGTAGTGCGATGGCGCTGGCGACGCCGACCGCTTCCGCGGTGCTCATGACGGCATTCGGTTTCTCGACGGCATATCCTTCTGCGGAGCGCCCGAGGCGGAGGTCCCGAAAGATGGTGACGACCGCCTCAAGGACGGCGTCGTCGACGGGGAGTGGCGTCCCGCTGCGGGCGAGCGTCTTCGTGGTTCGCTCTTTGACGAGCGCCGTTTCCTGATTTGCATCGCCGATGGAAGGGACGATCTCAAAGTTGAAACGCCGTTTGAGGGCGGCAGACATCTCCGAGACGCCGCGATCGCGGAGGTTCGCCGTCGCGATCACATTGAATCCCTGATTGGCGAACTCAACGTGCGGCTTGTCCCCACTGAGTTCAGGGACCGAGAGGCGACGATCGCTCAAGATGGAGACGAGGGCGTCTTGAATTTCGGGGAGGCATCGCGTCACCTCTTCGATGCGGGCGATCGCCCCCCCGCGCATCGCCGTGAGCACCGGCGACGGCACCAATGCCTCCGGACTCGGCCCCTTCGCGAGGAGCAACGCATAGTTCCAGCCGTAGCGGAGCTGGTCTTCCGTCGTCCCGGCAGTCCCCTGGACGGTGAGGGCACTGGTGCCGCTCACCGCCGCCGAAAGGAGCTCGGAAAGCAAGGACTTCGCCGTCCCCGGCTCGCCGACGAGGAGGAGCCCCCGCTCACCGGCGAGCGTGACGACAGCGCGCTCGACAAGGGCACGGGCCCCGACGAACTTGGCGCCAATCGTCATGGTTTTCGGCACGTCCTTCCCGTCGGGAAGTGCGCGAGGTTTTGCCCCCTTGGGAAGCTTCAGCGCCTCGCCGTTGGAGCCCATGACGAAGGTCACCACGGCATTGGCCGTCAGCCGAAAGCCAGGCGGGCGGGCCCCCGTGTCGTAGGCTTCCAAGAAGGCGAGTTCGTCCGCGTAGAGAAGTTCCGCAGGGGGGCTTTGCATGATGGTCTCTTTCCGTACTTCGCGACGTCAATCAGATTACTTGGAAGACTTCTTTGCCGTTTTCTTGGCCCGAACCGCTTCTTCAAAGCGCGGTGTATCTCCGTTTTCGATGCGCGCGTACGCACGCTCAAAGAGGAGATGATAGGGCAAGAGCGCCATCGGTTCGCCGAAGAACTTCGGGTCGTAGAGGGGGGCCTTCCAGGTCTCCATCGGGCCGAATTTCGCGTCCCAGCCACCCGGCAAGAAGTGGCCACGCCCGGTCTTTTCGCGCTTCCCCTCGACAAAAAGACCCTTTTCAGCGAGTTCCGCACACGCCTTTGCGTAGGCGGCCGGTTTCCATCCGTTAATGGCGCATACCGCTTTGGTCGTCGGCTGCGGGAGGGCCAGCGTCTGGAGGTAGAGCGCCGCCCCGTCCGCAGAAATACCCTGGTCTTTCGAAACTTTGGCAACGAGCTTCGGTGCCGAAATCGCCGGATTCGTCTCCAGGGAGCCGGCAGCTACCGGCGTCTCGCGGAGCCGCGCGACGACCGCCGCACAGTCCTCGGAGAGGAGATAGAGGGCCGCGCGGACGCCATCGCCGCCGTAACGGTCTTCGTCATCGCCGGAACCGTTGAGCAGCGTCAGGATACGCGCGCGTTCCCCGGTAATTTCCGACGTCCGAACGAAGATCTCGATCTCATTTCCATCTTCGACCGCGAGGACAACGCCGTCGTCCTTTGCCACCCACTCCTGCTCGTCCTTCTTGAGCTTGCGCTCGGTCCCGCCATAGCGCGCAAAGAGGGCAGCGCGCTTCTTCGCGTCGTATTCGTAGGTGCTCGGGAGCGCGAAAAAGCGATTCTTCTCAAGAAGTTCTGCACGAAGCCGATCGTAGATTTCCGGAAGTGCACTCCGGAAGGGGTCGCCGACGGGGAGCGTCGCGGCGAGGAACGGCAGGAGTTGGGCGAGGTCGACGAAGGGGGATTCATCGAGGAACAGCATCTCGCTCCTCGGCAGACCGAAGCGCTCGCCGGAAACGAGGCCAGCGCCGCGGAACATCTCCGCGTCGGGGGTACGGAGGGCTGCAAGCACCTTTCGGGTGGCCCCTTCGAGGGAGAGCTGCTTTTCGCAGACGGCGATGAGCTCTTCCGGGACGGCGATTTGGGCGCCGAGATGGGTCGCCACCGCCGCCTGGAACGCCGCGTAGCCATCCCGCCACAGGTCGCCATCCGCAGGCACGCGGGTAGCATCGGCAAGGAATTTCGGGAAGTAAGGCTCGCGAGAGGTCTCGCGAAGGCGGTCCTTCGCCTGGGCAGCTTCGCGTAGTTTCAGGTCGAGGGCGGTCCGAAGTTCCGCGCCGAGGAAGTCGTGGGTCCAGGTGCGGAGGTTCGGGAGGCCAGCAAAGATTAGCGTTGCGTCGACGGGGAGCAACGGCGTCCCCTCGACGGCGGCCGCGATCTTCGCGGCGTCGGTCGCAGGCACGTAGGGGACCGGACCATGCGTGTCGTAGGCGGCGAGGACCTCGGTGAGGAACCGATGGTCGTCAGGGACGGTGACGGTCGTGAAGTCGCCAGTCGCATCGGCAGGCACCGCAAATCCCTTGGCATTGTCGCGGTCGGCGACAACGAGCGTGAGCTCGTAGGGGGTCTGTGGCTCATCGTCGTCTTCGCTCGTGACACGGACGAAGGCGATGCGACCGTCGGCGAGCTTGGCGAGGAAGGTGTCGCGCCCCTTCGGACGCTGGGAGAGAACCCCCTTTCCGACAAGCACCTTGAGCGTCGCCACATGGAGTGTCGCTCCGAAGAACGCCGACGCCTGTTCGGCGACAGATCCGAGGAAAGCCCGATAGGCGCTCCGCGATTCTGGATCGTGGTGGGGGCGGGTCATCAGGAAGGCGAGCGCACGAACAAACGTTGCTGCGTGACGCTCCCAAGTCACTTTCGAATCGGGAATTGGCACCACGTTCCCGTCGCCGAGAAGTGCAGAAACGATCAGCGGGAACGCAAGATCAATCGGGCCATTTTGGTACCCCTCGTCAAAATCAAAGGGAACATTCTGGAGAAGGGTGCTGTCGCTTCGCCCCGATTTTGCGGGAGCTTCCGTGGCGGAGGCTTCCGTCAACGCGCCAAGTCGTTGCTCAAGGACCACCGCGCGGGCGAGCACCTGCGCAATCGCCTTTTGAAGGACGACGTCGACGCCCGGGAACGCCGTCGCGAGCGCTGCAGTCGTCGCCGGCCACGCCGGGAAGGCGTCGTCGGTCGGGTCTTTCTCGTCATCATCGTCGTCGTCATCGTCGTCTTCGTCGCCGTTTTCGCTCGCTTTTGGCGGCGGCACGTCGGCGCGGGCCCCCCCGAGAAGCGCCTCAACGGTCGCCTCATCAAGGGCACGAAGGGCGGCACTCGTCTTCTCGTCGCGCGTGACGAGGAAGTGGAGCCAGTCGACGCGTGGCGTGCGCGCGAAGCCAGCTAGGCGAAGGCCGCTCGCACCGAAAGCGCCAAGGGTCTCCCCGTCTTCCCCCTCAAAGCTGTACGTGTCGTCCCGCGTATCCGACCAGCCCGACGAGACGTCGAGCCGCCGGGTGCTTCCGTCGCCCGGCATGGAGAGGAGGGCGTCCGGCAACGATGTGGAAGTGTACTTCACCCCGTCCACGCGGACGTGTTCTCGGATGTCGGCGGCATCTTGATGCGATTGAATGCGTCGGTAGAAACCGACGAAACCATCTTTGAAGCCGAGCGGGGATTTCTCCGCACCGGCCGGTGCGGGCATGTAGGTGACCGCAGCAAGGCGGAAGCCGTCGCTCGCCTCAGAGATCGTCTGGAGATGCTTCGGCCAGGAGGCGCGCCCCTTGGCGAAGGTCTGCAGGTCGACCTCAACGAGCTTGAACGGCTCGTTGTAGGTGTGCTGGGCACGGAAGAGCTGCGTGCCGTCAAAAATCAGGTTGCCGCTCGTATCAAGCTTTTCGACGGCATCGCCGGGGCGGACGGGCGGGCCGCCGTAGCTCACGACGCCGCCGGGGAGCGGAATGTCTTCGGGAATGTCCCGGAAGTAGAACTCGCCCTCGTGGACGTCCTTTGGGGCCTTCATCCACAAGTACTTGCGATCGTAAGATTTTTTCTCACGAAAGGAGACGAGCAAGTCACCGCTCATCGGCTTCGTCGGCTCCGCGCAGACGTACAGCGTTCGCTCGACACGGTCGACGATGGCGGGGAGGTCGTAGCTACGGAGGACGGTCGCGCCGTCGAAGACGACGACGTGCTGGCCGAAGCGCAAGATTGGATGGCGCGCCGTCCCCTCTACGGCGATTTCCTGCGGCTTGATCGTCGCCGCCGCGAGCGTTTTCTCCCAAGCCGGCCAGGTAAACTCGTCAAAGAGCCCCGACTGAAGGGTCTTTTGAGCGGCCGGCGTAATCTTGACAGCGGCGAGGGCTTCTTTGGCCTTCGGGAACTCCGCATAAATCGCCGGCGTCGTCTTTGACTCGAGGGTTCGCAGCGCCGATTCCATGCCGGGGATGCCACCGGAAAGCGCATCGATCAGAGCGTGGAGACAGACCCGCCGTGCCTCGACGAAGCCCTTCTTTCCGGCTGCTTTTGCTTCAAAATCGGAATTCCCGAAAACGCCAGAAACGGCCGATCTTAGCAGCCCATTCCAGGCATCGCTTGCTTCAATCAGAAGCGGGTCTTTCTCGATCGCCGTTGACAGTTCAAACGAGGAATTCTCCGTCTTCGGCTTCGCGAGCAAGCCGAGTTCGAGGGCACGCTCAATAATGTCGGTCTGGTATTCGGCGTCCTCCCCGGACCAGCGCTCGTAGATCGCGAGTTCAACGGGAGTCTTCTCAGCCGCGAGGCGCGGTGCGAGCGCCTCAAGGAAGGTGAAATAGACGGCAGGGAGCGGCTTCGGGTCGCGCCGCCAGCTGTCGTGGAAAGTCACGAACTGGGTGAGCGCCGCCAGCCATGCCGCCGCCTCCTCGGCAGGGCCGGCGTTCAGGGTCGCGACGACGCCGATGTCGGCGAGGAGGTCGAGCCAACCGCCAAGGAACTTTTCGAAGCCCTTCGGCTTGGGGAAAAGATCACGAATACGCTTACTTGTGACCGGATCCTTCTTCGCCAAGACCCGGAGCGAGGCGCCGTAGGCGGCCCAAAAGTCGGCGGGAGCTTTGGCGAGCGACGGGGCGTCGAGGACAGCGACGAGGAAGTCACCATCGGCTTCCGCCTCGGGGCGCTTCGCGTCCTTCGCAAGCTTACGAAGCTCCTTGGCAAGCCCCGTGAAGGGCGCCACACCCCCGCGAATTCGATGAACATTCAGCGTCCGATAGCGGCGCTCCGCCTCCAGGGCGCCGAAGGCAGTGACCAGCTCGCTGGCGTAGCCGGCCAGCGACTTGGCCGGGACGGCGCCCGCCAGCGTGAACTCCAGGTAGGCGTCGCCGCGGCGGTCTTCGTCGACGACCAGTTTGTAAGCGCGTTCAGCGGCCCGTGCCTTCTCAAAGCAGGATCCCGCCATCGCCGGGCTGTCTTGATCGAGAAATGCGCGTCCTGCTTCCTCCCAGAAGCTCGGAAGAAATGCGGGGACCTTACGCTCAAGCTCTTTGCCGATTTCCGCAAAGGCATCGCGGGCGTGCCCCGGCTTCGTCTTGATGCGATTCGCCGCACGGCGGAAATCACGCATCACGTCAAGGGCGAAGCGCGCATCTTTCGGATGGTGGACGAGCGCCCAGCTCGGAAATCCAAGCGCGCGCTTCTTCGCGCGGCCGACCGATGTCGCCTCGCCATGGGGCTCGAAGCCGAGCACGCCCATCTCCGCGTCGACGGCGGCCGCAAGGCTCTCATCGGCAAGGCGGACGATCACACGATTGATGAGCGCCGGGTGTGTGAAGGATTTTGCCAAGAAAGGGGACGCCACGTCGGCGTCCGTCTTCGCGGAAAGTGCTGCGATGCCGCCCGCTAGGACGAGGGAATTTCCATCAAGCATTTTCTTCCTCTTTCTTTTCGATCTTCCGCTTGCCGTAGAGAGCACTCGCCATACGCATGCCTTCCGAGAAGGCGATCGGCGGCACGTCGCGCACGCTGAGCGTCGTCTCCGTGCCGTCGGCACTCGAAGAGACCCACACGAGATTTTCCGTGTATGCCTCACTCATCGGGTCGTCCGCGCCGATCCAGAAGCGGGCTTCAATGGTCTTTGCCGACCCCGGATCAAAGACGCGACAGACGGTCCAACCGCCGGAAACCCGGTAGCCGAGTGCCTTTGCGGCGCCACGGGCATGGGCGAGCATCTCGAACTCGCCTCCACGGAATTTCTCGACGGAAGTCGAATCGAGTTCCTTGGGGTCGGCCGGTTTGGCAAACACTTCGCGAAACAGCTGTTTGGTGCCCTGGCTGAGCCCCAACTCGGCGGCGAGGCCGCGCCACTCGTCAAGTTCGCCGAGCAAAATCGGGTGGGGCACGAAGAACGCCGCGGTCTTGTGCCACTTCGTTTCGCCGTCGAGGTCTACAACGCCGACCCCGCGCTCCGCGGAAGCCCCCTTCAAGAACCCGGCGGCGTCCAACTCGGGCGCCCCCTTCTTGTCGACGGGGGCAACGATGAGGTTCTCCAAGACTTCCTTGTAGGTTGCATCGATCCACACAGCCGCGAGCACCTCGGCGGGCGTCGGGAGCGAGCGGAGCATCCACCCTTCGGCGGTCGCCTCGCACTCCTTTGCGTGGGCGGCGAGGAAGTCGCGAACTGCGATCAAGCGCTCGGCAACTTCCCCATCTTTCACCTCTTTCGGGACCGCGCTTAGGAGCTTCCCCTTGTCGTTTTTGCAGACAAGCTTCCCGTCGCGGAGGCCGAGCGAATACCCTTTGCCGGCGTCGACGAACCCCTCTTCAGGCTCCGTCGGCGCAGCCTCTTTTGCCGCCTTCGGCGCCTTCTTCGTGACGGGGGCCGCTGCAACGGGCGCCGCCCCCTCAGCGGTGGCTACGGCGCCGACTTCTGCGTAGCCCTTCTTCGTCTTTTCTTTCACGAGCTTGTCGTGTTCGGCGATGGCGGCCGCCTCGGTGGCGAGCTCCTTCAGTTGGGTTTGGCCCGCTGTTCCGATCTTCCCGAAGGTGACGGTGAGCGAAGTACCGTCGCGGGTGATCTGCCAGAATTTATTAGAAGAACCGTCGGAAAATTCGAAGCGGCGCATCGGTGGGATCATCCTTCGTTCGGTGGTCGAGCGGCGAGGCGTGCGGCAAGCGATCTGCGAGAAATCCTGGCGATCGGGGGGTTTCCCCCTTCACGGTCGCGCGTCCCTGCCCGGCGAGACGCCGGATTGGGGAGCGTCGAAAGACCTCTCTGCGGTCGATTTCGGGCGGCGAGCATACCGTTCCCTCTTGAGGACACGAGTCGAATCGACGAGTTGCACGCTTCGGCGCCACTTTCTTCTTTTCGCAATATTTTTGAGCACTCCCACGAGGGCTGCCCCTTGTGGAGACAACGCAGTGCGGCGGAGTATTGTGCCGGCTGACGCCTCGCGGCATCGTCCGAGCATCGCGGAACAAATCGACCGAACGACACCGATTTTCCCAACACGGCCAGCGATCGTGAGTATGAAGACGGTCACTCACGACACTGCTCTCCACGACGACGACGCCCTCTCGATTCTCGGTAGTGCGACTTTCCGATCTGGTGACGCTTCCGTGGGCAGCGAAGTTTTCGAACTCCGCTGGCCCCTCCCTCCGACGACGCGATCCGTTGGAATCCGGGCACTCCTTTCTCCGATCGCATCGAAATCGAGCTACTTCCATGGGCAATCGTCTCTACGTCGGCAATCTCTCCTTCCGCTCCAACACCGACTCCCTCCGCGAGGCCTTCTCGGCCTTCGGCGAGATCACCGACGTCCACGTCGTCTCCGACCGTGAGACCGGCCAGAGCCGCGGCTTCGGCTTCGTCACCATGGGCACCGCCCAGGCGGCCGCCAAGGCGATCGCGGAGATGAACGGCGCCCTCCTCGACGGCCGCCCGCTCCGCGTCAACGAAGCGGAAGAGCGCCCGGCCCGCACCGGTGGTGGCGGCGGTGGCGGTGGCGGTGGTGGCTTCCGCGGTGGCAACGGTGGCGGCGGTGGCCGTGACCGCGGCGGCGACCGCTGGTGAGAAGGTTCCTGCGTCGCATGACGCAGGGTAACTTTTCAAAAGACCGCCCCCTCTTTTGGGGGCGGTTTCTTTTTGTCCGAAGATTGACACCGGGGCGCCGCTCTCGCATCGAAGGGGCCTATGCATCGCCGCTTCGCCGCTATCGCCCTTGCCGCCTTCGCCCCATGGACCGCACTTGCCTGCGGGGACTCCCCAGACGCGGTCCTTGTCGACGGCGGGAGTGACGCTGTCGTCGAGTCGCCGAACGACGGCGGGCCCCGCGACGATGCAGCGACCAACGATGCGTCCTCGCAAGATGCGGCGGTCGGCGATGGCGGCCCCATTGATGCCGGCCCAGCGAGCGATCCGGCAGAACCAGGGCCATTTTCCGTGGCCGTGAGCAACGCATCGGTCACGGCGGCCAGCACCGGCGACACCTTCTCGGCGATCGTGGCGACGCCGAGCGGCGCTGGGCCGTTTCCGGTCGTCGTGTTTGGTCACGGTTTTCAGCTCCCAGCATCCCAGTACACGAGCTACGCGAAACACCTCGCCAGCCACGGCTATCTTGCCGTTATTCCAGACTTTCCTACCGGTTTCTCCTCCAACTTCATCCGCGATGCGAAGGACCTCGTCGCGACCATCGACGCGGTGACCCGTGGAAATGGGGCACGCGGCGATGCGAGTCGCGTCGGCGTGACCGGCCACTCACGCGGCGGAAAGGCGGCAGTCCTGGCGGCGGGCCTCGATGCGCGTATCAAGGCGGTCCTCGCCCTGGATCCCGTCGACGGGGCCGGCGGCTTCAGCACGTGCAATACGACGACCGAATGCCCGCCAGCCGCGACGACCCTCGCCGCGCTCCAGATCCCGATCGGCTACTTGGGCGAAACCCTCGACGCGAACGGCGGAACCTTCGGCCAGGCCTGCGCGCCTGCTGCAGGGAATTTTCAAGTGTTTTACGGCGCTTCGAAGCCGCCCGCTTTCGCGGTGGACATCAAGGGGGCCTCCCACATGAGCTTCCTTGACAACCCGAACTGCGGCTTCATGTGCAGCGCCTGCTCCACCGCGACCGCCGACCACGACACGGTGCTGGCGCTGGCCCGCAACTACGAAGTTGCCTTCTTCGACCGCCACTTGCGAGGCCAGGCAGGCCGCGACAGCTATCTCACCGGCGCAGATGCCCAGCGCCGCTACGTGGCTTCGGGGCAGGCGACGATTGCGTCGAAGTAGAAGCTCTCGCAACCTGCTGCATTTCCACGGCTTCTACCAGGCGTAGCACGCTCCCAACGACGCGCTCCCGCGGGAGTGCGTACCCGTCGAGATGCCAGCGCGTGACGATGAATACGACGGCGCCGATGAGACCGTCGGCGATGAGGCGCGCGTCGGGATCGTCCCAGGCGGCAAATGCAACGAGCAGCGCGGCGAAGCGGTCCATGGCCGCCCGATAAAGCGCGTCGATTTGCGGGCTCACGCCGAGAACTTCGCGCATTAAAATACGGGCAACACGCGGGTCTTCGTTGAATTCAAAAAACGCAGTGAATGCTTCGCGTGCGAGGGCGACCGGATCGCGCTTCCCAGTGTTCTCTGCGAGGGCGAGCGCCCGTTCGGCAGCTGCCAACGTGCGGCGGTTCGCTTCTTCAATGAGATTTTCGTAGACGGCCGCTAGAAGCGCTTCTCGATTTTCAAAGGATTCATAGAAGTAGCGCTCGGTGAGCGATGCTTCTGTGCATACCGCACGAATTGTCGTCGCCTCGTAGCCGACGGTACCTATCAATTCGATCCCCGCCGCGATGAGCGCCTCGTAGCGGGCACGCCGGCGTTCTTCCGTCGGCAAGCCGCCGTAGGTGCGGACGCGCGCCGCCTCCGCCTCTTTTTTGTCGCCAGCCATGGGCGAATGATTGACACGAATCGTTGTCAGATGAAAAGTGACACGTAACGTTGTCACTGACATCGTCCGTTGTCAGAAGAACCGCGCATAGCCCCAGGGAAATTCCATGGCCACACCGCTCGACGCCCCCGATTTTGAAGTCGCGATCCTCGGCACCGGCTTCGCCGGCCTCTGCATGGCCATCAAGCTCCGAGAGACCGGCGAGCGGCGGTTCGTGCTCTTGGAACGCGCGACCGACGTCGGTGGCACCTGGCGGGACAACACCTACCCCGGGGCGGCGTGCGACGTCCCTTCTCACCTGTATTCGCTCTCGTTCGCCCCAAATGCCGAGTGGTCGCGGACGTACCCGACCCAGCCGGAACTGCTCCGTTACCTGCGGAGCCTCGCCGCCGACAACGGGCTTTTGCCCCACATTCGCTTTGAACACCGCCTGGAGAAGGCCGAGTGGGATGGCGAAAAGCGCTGGTGGCGCCTGACGACGACCGGCGGCGTTGTCACGGCCCGGAAAGTGGTCTCGGGGACCGGTGGGCTCTCCGAGCCGAAGAATCCGGATATTCCCGGTATTGAAACCTTCCGCGGAACGATGTTTCATTCCTCCCGCTGGCGCCACGACGTCGATCTCGCCGGGAAACGCGTCGCGGTGATCGGAACCGGGGCCTCGTCCATCCAGTTCGTCCCCGAAATTGCGCCAGTAGTCGCCCATCTTGACGTCTACCAGCGCACCCCCAACTGGATCATTCCACGAAGAGACCGCACCTACAGCGAGACCACGAAGACGCTTTTCCGAACCATTCCAGCACTCCGTGAGGCCCACCGGAAGTCCATTTACTGGACGCATGAGGCCCGCGTTGTTGGCATCGTTCTTCACCCGGCACTGATGAAGGGCTTCCAACGCTTGGCGGAACGCCATTTGAAAGCGCAGGTACCTGCCGGGGATTTGCGAAGGAAAGTACTCCCCGACTACACAATCGGCTGCAAGCGCGTGCTAATTTCGAATGCCTGGTATCCGGCACTTCAGCGGCCCAATGTTACCCTCATCACCGACGGGATCGCGAAGATCGAAGGGAACACCATTGTTTCCACCGACGGTACGCGGCGTGAGGTCGACGTTCTGATCCTCGGGACCGGCTTCTACGCCACCGAAAATCCGATATCTTCCAGCATTCGTGGCCGCGATGGGCTCCTTCTTTCGGAGGCGTGGAAGGACGGCGAGGAGGCCTACCTCGGCACGCTCGTGAAGGACTTTCCCAACTTTTTCTTTATCGTAGGCCCTAATACGGGGCTTGGTCATTCATCGATGATCTACATGATTGAGGCCCAAGTCGCGTACATTCAATCCCTCTTCCGACACATGGTTGCGGCATCGGCGACGACGCTTGAAGTCTCCCCCGTCGTTCAGGACGCTTACAATCACGAGCTGCAGAAGAAGCTGAAGGGCTCGATCTGGGCGACGGGATGCAAGAGCTGGTATCAACACCGAAGCGGCAAAATTACGGTCCTTTGGCCCGATTTTACGTTCAAGTTTCTTGAACGGACGCAGGCCTTCCAAGCGAGCGACTACCTCCTCGATCACCGGCACCGCCAGGCTGCCTAGACCATCCGCGATTCGCAGCAATTGCTCGAAAAATCTCTATTGATACCGGGGAAATGATGAAAGACTTCCGAAACAAAGTAGCGGCAATTACCGGAGCAGGCTCAGGGATGGGGCGCGAGCTCGCCCTCGAACTCGCAAAGCGAGGCTGCCACGTCGCGCTGTCCGATATTCACGCGGAGAATGTCGAAGCGACCGCGGAAAAAGCGCGGGCCTTCGGCGTGAAGGTGACCGCTGCGAAGCTAGACGTTGCCGATCGGAAGGCGGTCTACGACTGGGCCGACGAGGTCGTTCGCGAGCACGGCAAAGTAAATCTCGTCTTCAACAACGCCGGTGTCGCCCTCGCCGCAACCGTCGAGGGGATGAACTACGACGACTTCGAGTGGTTGATGAACATCAACTTCTGGGGGGTCGTGTACGGAACGAAAGCCTTCCTGCCCTACTTGAAGGCGAGCGGCGACGGGCATATCGTTAATATTTCAAGTGTTTTCGGGCTCGCCGGAATTCCCTCCCAGTCGGCCTACAATGCATCGAAGTTCGCTGTACGCGGCTTTACCGAGTCGCTTCGCGTCGAGCTCGACATGATGAAATGTGGCGTCTCAGCAACGAGCATTCACCCGGGCGGCATTAAGACAAACATCGCCAAGGCGGCGCGCTCAGATGCGAGCATTACCGCGCTCGGTCTCAACCCCGCCGACGCGACGTCCAACTTCGAAAAGGCCTTCCGCACGACGGCCAACCAGGCGGCAAAGGTCATGCTTCGCGCCGTCGAACGCGACTCGCGCCGCGCGATGATCGGCGCCGATGCGTTCGCGATCGATGGGATGGTCCGCCTCCTTCCGGGGGCCTACCAGAGCCTCGTCGCCTTCGCGACGACGCGCATGAAATAACAAACACGGATCTTTGCCAAT
>JAAFHJ010000280.1 GCA_013298325.1 Myxococcales bacterium
GCAGGTGCGCGTCCGCCCGGAACCGCCAAAGGCGGTGAGGAAACGGCGCGCACGGGAGTAGCGGCCCGCAAAATCGACTGCGATCTCGCGATTTTGGCCGTTCGCGATGGGGTGATGCCGGCGACGATCTCGGCGCTCATCGCCGCCCAATCCCTCCCCACAACGGCGGTGGTCGTCCACGCCGCCGGTGCGCGCGGCGCCGAGTTTCTCGAAGCGCTCCGGCCCCATGTGGCCGGCGTTGCCCAGATGCACCCCATGATTTCCTTCGCCGACCCGGCGGTACCGCCGACGCTTTTGCGTGGAAATATGAGGGTTTCGGGGGATCCCGCCGCGGTGAAAGTGGCGCGTGCCTTCGCGCGCTCCCTGGGAATGACGCCGCGTGAACTCGTCGGTGCCGACCCGGTCGGCTACCACGCGGCAGCAGCGCTCGTGGCGAATGGGGCGGCAGCACTGGCGGCGGTCGGTGTCGCGCTCTTGGAGGTCGCCGGCGTTTCTGTGCAAGATGCACCGAAGATGCTCGGCCCGCTCCTCCGGTCGGTCGCAGAAAACGTGGAAAATCTTGGGCTTCCTGGCGCGCTTACCGGCCCGGTCCGTCGCGGCGATTCGGCCGGCGTCGCCAAGCACGAGGCGCTCGTCGCCGATCGCCTCCCCGAAGCTCGCCCCCTCTATCGCGCCCTCGTTGCGGCTCAGCTCCCCCTCGCCCGTGCCCTTCCAGACGCCACCCCCGAGCAACTCGCCGCCCTCGAAGCGCTCGTCGCTTCCTGGAAATAATCGCGACGGGACGCGCGACCGCGCCAAGATTCCGAGCTAGCGTCCCCCCACCGTGGCGCTCTCGATCGTACCGTTTTCCGAAGGCCGCACCCCCGCATCGCCGTTCGCGCGCCTCGACGCACGCATCATCGGTGGGGAACCGGGGCTGATTTACGTCGGAATCGCGCGTCGCCATGAGTCGGCGTTGATGGCCCACATGGCGCGTCGGGCCCGCCAATGCGGCCGGATGGCGATCGTCGCGCGTTCGCGGGCTGGTGCGTCGCTCGTGCAGGACATCGCCCTACGTCTTGGCGTTTCCGACCTGCCGTTTGACGTTCGCAATGCTGCGGACGTCCTCGCCGAGGCGGCTCGCAAGCGCGGCTGCCAGATCTTCGCGCCGGTCGCGCCACCGGGGACTTGGGAAGAGGCGGTCGCCCGTGAACTCGCCGGGCGCGGTGTCACGACGGTCGTCTTGGTTGGAGAGACTTCCCTGGAATTGCAGGGGGAATCCTTCCTCGTCGACGACGAACTCTCCGCCGCCGACAAGGTCTTGTGGCTCGGTGCCGTCGCTCTCGACGCTGAGGCGATCACCCGCTCGCCGGATTTGGCGACCCTCGAAGGCTGGTGGCGCCAGGCCCGCCACGCACCGCCACCGCCTCCGCGCGCCGATCTGTCGGAGACGGCCCGCGCGGCGCTCACTGCCCTCGCGGTTGTTGCCCGTCCATGGCGCTGCGATGAATTGACGAATCTTGGCATTGATGGAACGGCGTTTTCCGAATTGAAGCGCTTCGGCGCTGTGGCCGACTACGACGGCTTCGCGACGATCACCGCAACCTGGCTCGATGAAGCCCGTCGCGCGGAACAGAGCGCAACAACAGAAGTTTTGGCGCGCGGTGCCGATGCCCTCTCTCAGGTCGTCGACCCGTTTGCGCGCCTCCGCGAGGCTCAGCTCCTCCTTCGCCAGCGCCAGTTCGAGCTGGCCGATCGCACCTTCGCGCGCGCCGTTTCGCGCGTAGACGACGCCGCCGCCCGGCGCTCGTTTGTGGCAGCGTGGGCGCAGACGCTAGCTCCGTTTTGTGCGGAAAATCCGGAGCTTCCGCGGGAGAATTTGGAGGCGGATCGCACCGCGATTACCGAGCTCCGCCTCCGCGCGGCCGAGCGAGCCCTCGCTGCCGTCGAGGCCGAAGAGGCGCTCTTTTGGGCACGAGGGACCGGGGCCCTCGCCGAGGCGACGCCGCGCGCCCTCCTCGTCGTTGGGCGTGCCCACATCGGTCTCGGCGACTTGACGGCGGCGAAGGTCGCCCTCGAAAAGGCGCGGCCGCTGGTGGCGCCTGGGGACAAGATCCTCGCCGGTCGTATCGCCACCGAGCTTGCCGAAATTGCCTATCTTGCCGGGCGTTTCGACGATGCTCGTCGGGAAGCGGCCCTCGCCCCCGCGGAAGACGCGCAGACGCTTCTCCGCGCCCGCAACATCCTCGGAAAGATCCTCCTCGCGGAGGCCGACTGGACCGCCGCCGACGCCCACTTCGCCGAAGATGCGCTGACCGCCGCCCACGCCGGCGACGACACAGCCCGCATGCGCGCGCTCCTCAATCGAGGAATCGCCCTCCTTTCAAAGGGGCATGTGGAGGACGCTCGTTCGATCTTTGAGCAGGTCCTTGCCGAAGGGGAGCGTACCGGCGACGGGCGCGGGATTGCCTACGCGCTGTCGAACTTGGCCGTCGTCGCGACCCAGCAGCGTCGTTACGGGGAGGCGCTTGCCCGCTGGGAGCGGACGGCGGGGCTCAACTACGGCCGTCGCGACCGCATCGCCGCCGCGCGGACACTCACCAATCTTGCCGAATTGCGCTGTAAACTCGGACTCTTGGGGCGAGCGGAAGAGGCGCTGGCATTTGCACGGAATGCGATCGGTCCCGGGATCACCTCCCAGCGCGCAAGCCGCTTCTCGATTGTTGCGGCGAAGATTTCCCTCGCACGCGGCCGCACCGACGACGCGCGCCGCTATGCCGCGACCGCGGTCGTCGACGCCGAGAGCTCCAGTGATGTGGAGTCGCTCTCGGAGGCTCTCCGCATCGTTGCGCGAATTGCCTTGGAAGATGGGGATGTTGCTCGCGCTCGCGAGACCGTCGAGCGCGCGCGCCCGTCCTGCACCCGCGACGCGGCCACCGCCGAGCTATCTCTCCTTGCGGCGCTCTGTCTCCGCGCCGCCGGCGACGACGCCCTTGCGGATGCCCGACAGGCGCTCGTCCTCGCCCGAAAGGCCGACGACGAGGAAATTTCTCGGGAGGCGCACACACTCCTCGCCCAGCTCCTCCGCGAAAGGAACCAGCACGACGAAGCGCGCGCCCACATCGAACGGGCGACTGCGCTCCGGGATGAGGTCGCGCGGACGCTCAATGGCGAGGTTCGCGATGCTTACCTGGCGAAGCCGGAGACGGTCGCCCTTGAGCGCCTTTCCGTGCAGATTGCACGGGAGAGCAGCGGGACCCTCGATGGCGAAGAAGCGCCGATGACGATCCGCGTGCCGAGCGCGACGTTGGGGGCGGCGGCACGGGAGATCGTCGGCGAAGATCCGCAAATCCGAGCGCTTCGGGAGACGATCAAAAAGGTCGCCCGGAGTTCGGCGACGGTGCTCGTTCGCGGCGAGAGCGGTACCGGCAAGGAGCTCGTCGCCGAGGCGCTTCATCGGGAAGGGGAGCGGAAACATGGGCCGCTCATCACCGTAAATTGCGCGGCCCTTGTTGAAACATTGCTCCTTTCGGAGCTTTTTGGTCACGAAAAGGGCGCGTTTACCGGGGCGCTCGCTCGGCGGCGGGGCCGCTTCGAACTTGCCGAGGGGGGGACCCTCTTCCTCGATGAAATTGGTGATATTTCGTCGCGAACGCAGGTGGCGCTGCTGCGTGTCCTGCAGGAAAAGACCTTTGAACGCGTCGGCGGAACGGCGCCCATTCGCGCCGACGTTCGCGTCGTATGCGCGACGCATCGCGATTTGCGAGCGATGGTCGATCGGGGCGAATTTCGCGAGGATCTCTATTACCGGTTGCGCGGTCTCACGCTGGAGATCCCACCGCTCCGCGCCCGTTTGGGCGACCTCGGTCGTATCGCGGAGAGCCTACTCACCCGCCTCGCCTCCGAGCGGAACGAGCCCAAAAAGCGCCTTGCCCCCGACGCGATCGCCCTCCTGTCGCGTCACAAGTTTCCCGGAAATGTTCGTGAACTCGAGAACATGCTCCGCGCGGTGACACTCCTCACCGACGGGCAGGTCATCCTCGCGAAGGACCTCCTCGAGCACCACCCCGAACTCCGACCGCTGACCGTCGAGGCGGCCGACGACGAACGCAGCAGCGGCGACGTCGCAAAGTGGGGCCCGCCGAGCGGCGATTCGGCACGGGTCATCGCGCCCCGCGAAGAGCCTTCCGTCGTTCGGCTTCCGGTCGTTCGCGGCGACGACGACGGTGGCGAGCTCCCTCCTGACGAAGCCGACGCGACCGCCGCCGCCTACCGGCAAATCCGGGCGGGGCAGGTCCCCCTGGCCGACATCAAACGGCAAATCGAGCGTGACTGCATCGCCCGCGCCCTCGAAGAGACGCGGGGAAACATCACGCGTGCGGCGGCGCTTCTTGGGATGAAACGGCCGCGCCTCTCGCAATTGGTCAAGCAGTATGGTTTGGTAGAGGGGAGTCGGGATGCCCTCGCCGCCTCCGAGGAGCCGTGATGACGACGTTCAAGCTTTCCCAAGTTGCCCCCCTGATGATTTCGTTGGCGCTCGTAGCGCTGACCGGCTGCGTCGCGGAAGCGACTCCGGAAGCGGAAGCGCAGGTGGAGGCGATGGAAACCGGCGAACTTTTCGTTCCGACCGACACACGCGCCGCGGCGATTCTTCAGGGGGTAGCCCCCGTTGTGACCGCGGAACGCGCCACCGACGCACCGACGAAGCCCGGCGTCGACTTGACGCGTGACCCGGAGCCGCAGCCCTGGAACGACCCGAACCTCCGTAAGTTCCGCTGACCGACCGAGGGCTACGCTAGAAGCGCTGCGTGGAAGACCTACGCGCGCGGACGACACTTTTCTGCGGCATCATGGCCTTCGCCATCGCGGCGTCGGTGCTTTTGCGCGGTCGGAAGTCGACGCACTGGCTCTTTGCGGCGTTCTGCACGTGCGCCGCCTTTTGGTATCTCTCGCAGTCGCTCGCGGGCCTCGTCCAGGCGCCCTTCTGGGTGCGCACGACGACGGTCCTCACCGTGCTGTTGCCGAATTTCGCGGTCCACCTCTTTCAGAGCATCGTCCCTGAAGAGCCGGGGGACACGATCCCGCCGTCGCGCCTCGGCCGAGTAGCCGCCATCCTGGGCGCACCGATGCTTGTTTTGGCATTGACGCCCTACCATGAAGCTCCATTGAGCCTCACGGTCATTTACTTTTATGTACTCGGCGTTCTTGCGGCAGCGCTCGCTACATTGTGGCGGCGTGGGCATCGTTCCGACTCGCGCGCCGTCCGTGAGCGCGTGAAATTTCTCGTGGTGATTGGGACGCTCGCGACGATCTTCACGCTCGCCGATTTTCTCTCATTCTTGGGCTTGTACCTTCCGCCTATCGGTGCCGTTCTCGCGATTCTATTTTTCTTTATTCTGGCGGAGTCTCTCCGGCGTCCTCGGCTCGCTGACGTCTATGAACTCGTTGGAAAACTTATTGTTTTCACGACGCTCGCGTTTGCGCTCGCCGCTATCTTCTATTCGTCCAATACCTATATTGGTCGTTTCGGAGCCTCCTACCTCAATGCTGTTTTGGCGGCGATTGTCTTTCTGGTGCTCTTTGAGCCGCTCCGCAACGAGATCGAGAAGCGGGTTCATCAGTTCTTCTTTCGTGACCGCTTTGCGCTGGAGTCGAGCATCGCGAAGCTTCGGCGGCAGCTCGCCCATGTGATCGAAACCGGGGAGATGGTGCGGACGGTGATCGCGGGGCTCGAAGAGTCCCGCCGCGTGACGAGCGTCGCGATCTACCTCCGGGATGCCGATGGCTTCGAGCGCGCGGGAAGCAGTGGCGTGCAGCCGCCACAAAGACTTGAAAGTATTGCGCTTCGTCCGCTTTTGACGCGCCTCGGTCGCCCGATTCTCTTGGAGGAGCTCGGGCGCGAGAAGGACGACCGTGATGGCCCCCTTGTTGCCGCCGCCGAAGCGCTCGGCCCGCTCCGCGGCGCCGTGTTGATCGCGATTCGAGATGAGGAGGAGGTCGTTGGCCTCCTTGCGGTAGCCGACGATCGGGTGAAGGAACCTTTCTCCTGGGACGAGGCGCTCCTCCTTGACAGCCTCGCCGGGCAGATGGCGGTGGCTGTGACAAATAGTCGTATTTATTCTCGATTGAAGGAGCGCGATCGCCTCGCTGCCCTCGGCGCAATGGCGGCGGGGCTCGCTCACGAAGTGAAGAATCCGCTCGGGTCGATTCAAGGGGCGGCTCAACTCCTCGAAGAAGTGACTTCCGGCGATGCGACTCAAACCGAGTTTCTTGGAATTATTCTTGAGGAGACGACGCGGCTCAACAACATCGTCGGCAGCTTTCTCGACTACGCGCGGCCCAACGAGGGGAATCCGGTCCCCGTCGACGTGAACGGCGCGATCCGCCGCACCGTCCAAATCCTCGGCAATGACCTCGGGCCCGAACTCGAGTTTTCCCTTGATCTTGCGGACGACTTGCCGCCGGCGAACATCGACCCCGAGCAGCTGCGCCAAGTCCTTCTGAATCTTTCTCAAAATGCCGCCCAGGCGATGAATGGCGCTGGCCGAATTACGATCGCGACAGCACGTCGCGGCCTCCGATCCACTGAGGCGATCGACGGGGACGACGCCCCCAAGGGCGCGCAGGACGCGTCCGTCCGAAAAGCGGGAGAAGGCGCCCAGTTCGATGCGTACGCGGCGCGTGGGCG
>JAAFHJ010000281.1 GCA_013298325.1 Myxococcales bacterium
CGCGTGGATCGAGGAGGCGGTCGCCCTGCGCGCAAGCGGGCCGACCACTCCAGAACAAGCGTAGAAGCGCTCTACAATTTTCGAGTCATTTCATACGGATCGTGACGCCGGTCACGTTCCCCGCGGAGACGCTGCCCGCGTCCCCCGGGCAGATGTTGTTCCAGTAGGGCTTGCCGCCGAGCGCTTCGATGAGCTTCGTGGAGCCTTCCCAGGGCTTCCCTTGGCCGTTCACCGAGTCGTCGATGATCGTCGCGTCGACGCACTTGCTCCCCTTGCAGACGCTCACGGTGTCGCCGCACCAGCTGCGGCTCCAGCTCCCGGAGACGGCGACCCAATAGCCGTTGTCGACGAAGTTGCGCGTCGGGTTGCCGTTGCAGGCAAACGTCACGTGCCCGGCCGCCCGCGAGTAGCTCGAGCAGTTGACGAGGAAGTTCCAGCTCCCCTCCCAATTGATGGTGCCGGAGAAGACGACGTCGCCCGAGGGGGCTGCGGCGGTACCGATGCGGGCCAGGTAGCCGCCGTGGACGTAGCCGGTCGTCCCATTGAAGGTTACCTGATAAAAGCCATTGACGGGGGCCTTCCCGGTCGCCGTCACCTGCGTATTTGCATTAAGAACACGAATCAACGTCTCCGACGCGACGCGCGCTTCCGTGCGAAAGTTGACGCCGGTCGTCGTTTTGAGTTTGTCCCCCGCGGCGACGACTTCATTCTTGAGTTCGTCGGCGGAAGAATCGAGATCGTCGTCGGAGTCGGCCCCCGATCCATCGGCGGTGACGAACTCCTCCTCAACGGCACAGCCGGCCGTTGCAGCGGCGAGCGGAGCGAGGGCGAGAGCGACGAGAGCTGCGCGAAGCGTCGGGTGGGCCATGCACCGAAGTGAGCAGGGGCCGTGCCGACTCCCGCGAGCCAAATTTTTGAGCAATTTTAACGCCTTGTCGCGCTTCGCCTGGATCGCTCGTGATCCAGACGGTGGTCCCTTTTGTCGGCGCCTCGACGGGGCTCTTCGAACGTCGAAAGCGTTACGGCGGCGGACGAGAAGGCGGTAGCCGATAAGCGGTCAATATCACAAACGTGCCCCAGGTCGCGTGGAGCCAGCGTCCATTTTTCGTGACAGCTTTCATCGCCAGCGTACTCTTTCGCGAATGAAAAAATTCCCCCTTCTATCGCCTTTTATTTCCTTCGTTTTCGTTGCTGCGGCATGTTCGTCGGAGAGCTATTCAACGGCGCCCTTGGAAGATGCGGGGCGAGGCGATGGCGGGACTCCTTCGGTCGATGGCTCAACCGCGGATGGCGGCCCGGCGGCGGCGTGCAACGACGGCGTCAAGAATGGCGGCGAGGCCGACCTCGATTGCGGCGGAACATGCACCGCAAAGTGCGCCGTCGGAAAGGCATGTGCGACCGGCGCCGACTGCGCGACGGGAGCCTGCGGCGCCAGCAAGACCTGCGTGGGGGCGGCGGTCTGCAACGACGGCGTCAAAAACGGCACCGAGGCCGACGTCGACTGCGGAGGCTCGTGTGGGCCGTGCGCGGCCGGCAAAAGCTGTGGAATTTCTGCCGATTGTGCGAGCGGCACCTGCGCAAACGGTTCCTGCGCGGCGGCGGCGAGCTGCAACGATGGCGTCAAGAACAACACCGAGGCAGACGTCGACTGTGGGGGCGCCTGCGCGGCGTGCACCGTAGGGCGGGCCTGTCGAACCGGGAACGACTGTGCGACGGCCAACTGCGGCCCAAACAGCACCTGCGTGGCAGCGGCGGCCTGCAACGACTCCATCAAGAACGGCGCCGAGTCGGACGTCGATTGCGGCGGGGCCTGCGCCGCGTGCGCGGTGGGGCGCGCGTGTCGAACTGCCGGCGATTGCGCGACGGCGATTTGCGGGCCGAATAATACGTGTGTCGCGATGGCGAACTGCAACGACGGCATCAAAAATGGCACCGAAGCAGATGTCGATTGCGGCGGCGCCTGCGCGGCGAAGTGCGCCGTTGGAAAAGCGTGCGGCGCCCCAGGGGACTGTGCGAGCGACCTGTGCACGAACGGTGCGTGCGTTGCGCCTTTGTGCAATATCGATGCAATCACGTGGGTCGCTCCCCAGAACAAGTACCTTGTCGCGGCGAAGGGGAAGGCGTGGTCGATCGATGGCGCTGGAAACCTTCTCGGCGCGGAAGTCGACATCCGAGCGATGCCCGGAATGGCCAACGGCCCGTGTGCGGGGCAGGCCGGTGACTGCCGACTCGACGCGCTCACGCTCGACTCTAAACGTGGATATTATTTTGCGTTCTGGGGAACCCGCGTTTGGGCCTTCGACGGAAATGGCACCCCTCTCGTGAACAATTTGTACGCCGACGTCGCCGGGCTCGCGGCAGGCCCGTGCGCCGCCCAACCGGCCGGAGCATGCCGAATTGAGGGGGCGATGTACCAGGCCGACCAGGACGTCATCAACGTCACTGTTGGAGACAAATTCTGGGGCCTCAATGCCGCCAACTATCAACTCTCTGGCCCGGCCGCCGGCCAATCGATCACCCTCGCTCCCGGAGGAGTCGCCGTCTGCAACGGCCTCGGCGCCGGCTGCGTATCGTCGGACGTCAATTGGCGAAACGACACCAAGGAGACCGAGTTCTACGGCAACGGACGCCGCTGGGTGCTCGATGCGAACCTCCAGCTCAAACCCGGAACCGGGGAGCTCCTCACCTCTATCGCCGGCTTCGCCCAGGGGCCCTGCCGGTAAGCGTCCGCCGCGCGCGCCCCAAGACGGGGGGAGAGGACGTCCGAGGCCTTGCCCCCGGTCGCGCTGGGTCGAATTCACACCGGTGACGCGATTCCGGCCTCCCCTCGCCTCCGACCTTTGACTACCGTCCGGCCCATGGCAAAAGACGAAGACGGTCACGAAGGGCGCGCGGATGCCCCGCCGACGTCGCGTTTTGGCCGTCTTGCGCGGCTCGGAGCGCTCGCGCCGCGGGCACTCCCGTTTGCGGCTGCTGCCGTGAAAAAGGCGCTCTCCGCGGGGAAACCCCAGGAAGCGGAGAGCGAAGCCGATCGCGCGAAGATGCTCCTCGCGGCCAAAAAGACTGCGGAAGCGATGCTCCAGACCCTCGGCGAAATGAAGGGCTTGCCGCTGAAGTTCGGCCAGATGGCGAGCTACATCGACGGGCTCGCCCCGCCTGGTTACGAGGATCGCTTCCAGGAAATCCTCAAGAAACTCCAAGCGAAAGCGCCGCCCCTCTCCGCAGAGGCCGCGTGGAAGGTGATCTGCGAAGACCTCGGCGATCCGCCCGACACCCTCTACGCGAGCTACGAGCGGGAGCCGTTTGCGGCGGCCAGCATCGGACAGGTGCATCGTGCACGGACCAAAGG
This sequence comes from Myxococcales bacterium, assembly GCA_013298325.1. Lineage (GTDB taxonomy): Bacteria > Myxococcota_A > Polyangia > Polyangiales > Polyangiaceae > JAAFHJ01. The sequence goes on from JAAFHJ010000281.1 coordinate 3,350, forward strand.
GGGCGACGACGTCGCCGTGAAGGTCCAGTATCCGGGCATTGATAAGGCGATTGAGAACGACCTCAAGAGCCTCGGCATGCTCGAAGGGATGTTCGCGCCATTTGGCCGAAAATATCATACAAAAGAGACCTTCGAAGAGATCCGCAGCGTCTTCCTCAATGAGCTCGACTACGCGCGCGAAGCGCAAATGGCGGACGCTTTTCGCGCGATGAATGCCGGCGATGAAGACATCGTCGTCCCGCGCGTGTTCCACGGCCTCACCGGCAAGCGGGTGCTCACGATCGGCTTCGTCGAGGGGACCGACTACGAAACCTTCTGCGCCACGGCTACGCCGGAAGAGCGCCAGCGGGCAGGGGCGGCGATCTGGCGGTTCATGTTCCGTGCACTTTACAAGTACGGCATGCTCTACGCCGACCCGCACCCGGGCAACTACCGCTTTTTGCCTGGCGGGCGCGTCGCCTTCCTCGACTATGGTTGCGTGCGCGAACTCCCGCCCGACCTCGTCGCCGGCATGAAACGCCTCGTGGTGGCCGCCATGGATGGCGACGACCAGGGGCTCATCGACACGTGCGTACAGGTCTACGGCTTCGATCCGAAGGACCCAGAAGGCTTCCAGCTCTATGTAGAGTACACAAAGATGCTCCTCCGCCCCTTTGTGCTCCGCGAGTGGACGCACACAAAAGAGGCGGCCCGCGAGGCGATCGCCTACCTCGTTCGGAACGGGCGGCCCCTTGTGATGAAGGAGGGGGAGGCGCTCCCGCGGATGCCGAAGCCGATCCACATGCCTGTAGAACACACGTTTGTGAATCGCCTCCAGTGGGGCCTCGCGAGCGTGATGGGCGGCATCGGATCATCCGGAAATTACAGGGAGATTGTGGAACCTTTCGTGCGCGGACCGCTCGTCCGGTGAGGATGCGCGCGATCCTTCGGCGCCGCAACGGGGGGCGGCCGCGCTGGGCGATCGCCTTGGCGTTTGTTGCGTCGTGGGTCTTCGCGTGCCGGGAGGCGCCGACGGTGCCCGACGCCGCGCCGATCGATCCGGCCGCCGTCGTCGTCGTGCATGCCGCCCCGAGCAGCGATGCCGCCACCGCCGAACTCCCGAAAGTTGCCTACGCGGAGCTCGTGCGTCGCGGTCAGTGGGGGGCGGCGAAGGCGGCGCTCGACGCGCTTGCTGCCCCCGAGCGGGACGCCGCCGAGCTCCGCTACCTACGAAGCCGCATCGCCGCGAAGCTCGGGCAGCCGGCCGATGCGGTGAAGCTGCTGGAGGGGCTCGAGAGCAAACTCCCCCTCCTTGCGGCGAACATCCGCGCGGCGCGGGCGGAGGCCGAACTTGCCGTCGGCCCCTACCTGGATGCGGGATTGTATTATGCGTCGCTCGATCAGTCGGCCGCCCTCGTAAAGGCAGCGCGCGCCTTCGAGCTCGGTGGCGATCCCGAGCGGGCTCGAAGGGCCGCCGATCGCGTCGTTGCCCTGGCAAAACACGCGCGTACCGAAGAGGCAACGGCCCGTGCGATTCGCCTCCATTTGGTCGCTGGGGCGGCGACCGCAAACGACAAACTCGACGCCAAATGGATCGCGCTCAATGCTCCTGATTTGCCGGAAGCAAAAGAAGCAGAAGAGTTTCTCAATGCCCATGGTGGCCTCATTCTCACCCAGCAAGAATGGCTCATTCGTGCCCGCGCCCTCGCCTCGGCGCGCATGAGTGACGAAGCGCTCCGCTCGATTGAGCGGGCGGTCTCCGGTGGTGGACGGCCGGTCGCCCCGGTCGACTTTTGCCACGCGCGCGCCGAGGCCTATTTCAAAGCGAAGACGCGCTACGCGGAGGCGGCGGTGACCTACGCGCGCTGCGCCCAGCAGGCGGCCGGCGACGACGCCCTCGAAGACCGTTTCCTAGAAGGGCGTTCGCTCGCCCGCGCCGACCGCGACGACGAGGCGATCGTCGTCTTCCAGCGCCTCTTCGACCAGCACCGCACGAGCCGCTGGGCCCAAGAAGGGCTCTTCCACGCCGGGCGCCTCCACTTTCTTCATGGGCGCCCCGCGAAGGCGGCCGAGCTCCTCGACCGCTACATGGATGCTTTCCCGAAGGGGAAAGAGAACCGCGAAGCACAGCGTTATCGAGCACTTGCCCACTACTGGAACAAGAACCTCCGCAAGGCACGCCAAGCCTTCGAGCAGCTCGCCTCCGACCCGGACACCGACACCGCCCTCCGCGCGACGAACCTCGCCGCCCTCGCCGCCTTCGACGACGGCGACGTCCTGTTCGCCAAGGCCCGCTGGAAGACGGTCCTCCGGACGCGCCCCCTCTCCTACGCGGCGGTCGTCGCCCGCGCCCGCCTCCACGCCGCCGGGGAAGATGTACCCTACATCGACCTCCCGCCGACCGACGACATCGCGCCGCTCGTGGTCGCGCTCCCCGACGCGGTCGCCCTCCTCCATCGCCTCGGCCTCGACGGCGAAGCGGAGCGGGCGCTGATCGATCGCGAGGGGATCGTCACCCAACAGGCGCGCGGCCGAGAAACGGAAGCTTTGTGCGAGGCCTACGGGATGCTCGGCCGCGGCGAACGGCGCTTTCAGCTCTCCGCGTCGATCCCCGGAACCGCCTTTGAACGGGCCCCCGGCGCGAAAAACGCCTGGGCCTGGCGCTGCGCCTACCCGACGCCATTTCTGGAAATTGCCGAGGCTTCCCTCGCGAAAGAAGCGGACGGAAAAGCGAAGAAAGAGGCCATTGATCTCTTCACCGTCTACGGCGTGATGCGGACGGAAAGTGCCTTTCAAGAACCGGTCGTGTCGCCGGCACGAGCCGTCGGCCTTATGCAGCTACTTCCGGAGACGGCCCAGGCGGTCGCAAAGGGGAAGACAGAAGCAAAATCGGCCACTCCCAAGGAGATCGACCTCACCGACGGCGCGACGAACGTCCCCCTCGGCGTCGCCTACTTGAACGAACTCGACGCTGCGACCAAACACACTTTGCCGCTCACGGTCGCCGCCTACAATGCGGGACCGGAAGCGGTTCTCTCCTGGGGGAAGCGCCTCGACAAACTGCCGATGGACGCCTGGGTCGAGGCGATCCCCTACGTGGAGACGCGGAACTATGTGAGCCGCGTCGTCGGCGCGCGGGCGAAATACGCCTACCTGCGCGGCGGGGCAGAGGCGCTCGGCGCGTTCCCCCTGGACGTTCCGAAGCTGTAGCGCGAAGCCTTCGGTTTTCGCCGGGTGTGCTAGCGAGGTCGCCGTGGTTGTCGGCCTTGTCCTCGCACTGGTGTTTATCGCGCTAAACGGCTTCTTCGTCGGCGC
>JAAFHJ010000284.1 GCA_013298325.1 Myxococcales bacterium
TTTTTGGCCACCTTCGCGTGCGGCGGAGCGCCGTCCTCGCGACGGCAAAGCGCTTTGGCCTGCCGGTTCCGCGGGCTGTCCTTGCGCCGGCGGTCCGCGTCGCGCTCGCCGTCATCGATCCGACCGCCGCCCGCCTCGCCGAGCGCGCGCTGACGCCCCCCTCCGCCTTTTCGGTCACCCGCTACGCGCACCCCTTCGATGCGCTCGTCGATTTTGTGCGCGGCGAGCCGGAAGTACTCGTCGTCGACCCCGCAGAAGCCGCGTTTTTGCTCGCGTTAGCGGCGGAGCGCATGCCCCACCTCCCCTTCCCGACCCCGCCGCTCCTTGTCGCGTTTGGCCGCGAAGGCGGTTCCGTCGAAGGGTACGCCGGGGTCGCCACCCATGCGGAACCGGGGAAATTGCGCGGCGCCGTGCTCGCGGTGCTTGGACTCGGCGAGTAGCTCCCGGCGGACGAGCCGCTACTTCCCTTGCCGGTAGGCGAGAACGGCATTGACCATCGCGTCGGCGAGGCGATCTTTGTAGGCGTCCGAGCTGAGCCGGCGCTCTTCCGTTTCGTTGGAAATGTAACTCGTTTCGAAGAGGACCCCCGGCATTCGCGCGCCGACGAGCACGTAGAAACCGGCATTCTTCACGCCACCATCGACGACGTCTGCGTAGCTTCCGCTGAGCGAGGCGAGCGCGCTCTTCTGAAGGAGCTGGCCAAAGCGGTGGGAGCGTGTGGCGCCGTCGGACATACGCATATCGGCGAGAATCTCGGAAAGCTCGCGCGTCGCTTTTTCGGTAGTCGCGTTCTCCCGGGCGGCGAGTCGGCTCGCCATGTCGCTGGATGCCGTGTCGAGGACGTAGCTTTCAATGCCGTGCCGCGATCGGTTTTCGGCAGCATTGCAGTGGATCGAGAGGAAGAGGTCGGCGCTCACGGCGTTGGCCCGCGCGGTCCGCTCTTCGAGGGCGACGTAGCTGTCGTCTTCTCGGGTAAAAAAGACGCGAATTCCGCGTGCTACGAGGCCAGTCGCCACCCGCTTGGAGAGATCGAGGGTGACGTCCTTCTCGTGGAGGCCGGTCGGCCCGATCGCGCCCGGATCGCTCCCGCCGTGGCCGGCATCAATGACAACTTTTTCGACAGCGCGACGCGCAGCATTCGATGGAGCGGTGCGGGCAAGATCAAGAACGACGCGGTAGGGCTCCGTCAGATGAAAGACTTTTCGGTAGGCCTTGCCCGAAAGGCCTATCGCGATTCGTGCGCCACTCTTGGTCTCTTCAAGGCGGAGCCCGGTCGCAATCCCGGTCAGCTTCTTCTGCTCGGCGTGCCCGGTGGAGAGTTCCGTCGCCTCGAACTCTAACGTCGTTTCGAGGGCATTTCCGAGCGCAAAATCGGCTGCCTTGTAGGCGACCGGCTTGTCGAGATAAACGACGATACGCGCCGTTTCTTCACCGACGGTATGCTCGACGCGCGTGATATGCGCCTGCCCCTTCGTCGAGAGATCAATGGCGATCCCCTCGAGGGCCAGCGCGGCACGGGCGGCATCGAGCTCGGCGTCGCTCGGACGGAGGGCTCGAAAGGCGGCGAGATCTTCGGTGAGTGCAGCAATGCAGCCCGAAGCATCTGAATTGGCTTGTTTTTTTAAAGAGTTCCGCGCCTTGGCCCGCTCCAAGAGGCGGAAGAGCGCCACGTAGGTCTTGCGTCCGTCGGAGGCGAGCTCCCCTTCGAGGCGTGCGCCGTCGCGGGCCGCTTCGCACGTGCCTTCGAAGGGGCGGTCGTTGGCCGCCTCGGTGTAGGCGGCGAGGGCCCGTTGACCGTCGGATTCTTTGTGGGTTTCCCGGTAGAGGCGCTCCGCGAGGTGGGCAGCGCGGAGCAGCGCTTCCGGGCGCACGTCGCTTGCGCGGGCACTTGCGAGGCGCCGCTCGACGAGCGTCGCGAGCGGGCCACGTGCAAGTGTCGTGTGCCGGTCGAGGACGGCCGCTTCAAGGGGGCCATCGTCGGCCGTCGCGGTGACGGAAGCGTCGACGAGATTTCCTAAGGGAGTTGGGCCTTTGGAACATGCCGCCAGGAGGACCGCAGCAGCCCATATCCCGACGCGACGCGCTCCAAACGGACGGGCACGGAGCGGGAGAGTTCGGTGGCGCGCCGTCGACGGGTTCATCGGTGGGGCCTCGGAACGTAGTCGAAAAAAGTCGTCGCGCGCACCGGGAAGGTTCACGAAGCGGTGCAAGAGCCGGGTAGGCTGCGACGCCCAGGAGTGTGGATGCGACGACGCATCGCAGGCAAACGATGGCAAACGCGCGCTACGAAGACCGAGAGCTAGGCACCGTTTTTCCGAATGCTTCCGCGATGGTACAGAGCTATCTCGACCGCTTCGCCAAGCGGGTCGGCCGGCAGACGCCGGTCCTGGACGCCCAGGGGGAAGCGTCGATGCCGCGGGGCTCGGCGCGGGTGCAGATCCAGGTCCTTGAGGACCATGGCGTCCTCCTGTTGACCGCGGCAGTGCTACCGATTCCCAAAGCAAATCGGGAAGTTCTCTATCGACGCTTGCTGGAGCTCTCCTTCCTCGCGACCGCCGATGCCGCCTTTGCGATCGACGCAAAGACCGACGAGGTCTACGTGCGTGCGCTGCGGCGCCTTTCGAGCCTCGACTACGAAGAATTTGCCGATCTTCTGGCAACGGTGGCGAAGGTCGCCGACGAGTGGGACGACAAACTTCGGGCCGAATTCCCCGGCTGACGCCCGTCACCACAATTTCACGGCGACGGAGAGGATCGATTTCGAACGCTGTGTTACCGATCGCGGGACATGGTTGACGCACGTCGTCGTCGCGCCGCTACTGCTGCGCAGGAGTCGCCCGGAGAGCTGCCGGAGTCGAACATTCGCGCAATAGCGGCAGCGGAGCGCTCGGGCACGCGCCCCGCTGCCGGCGAAACGTTGAACCTGCAAGCGCCGAAAATTCCTCGTCCTCCGCGGCTTCCGCTGCTGCCGGAAGAGCGGAACGGCGCGACGCCCATCGACGCGCCGCAGCCGAGGGGTCGGGAACTCTCGTTTTCGCCGTTGGCGGTGCTTGCCGTGGCGGTCGTTGTCGCTGGTGCCGTTGGCTTCGGAACCTGGCGCCTCCTCCACCGGCAACCTCTCGCTATTTCCGCTGGAGAAGCTTCCGGAACGTCGAACGGGGGACCCCCGCCGTCCGCGCTGCGGCGCTGATGCTCCCCTCCGAGCGGTCGAGGATGGCGCGTGCAAGTGCCGGCGTCAGGCCAGAACGCGCCTCTTCGCGGGCGCGGCGAATCGCGCGGTCGATATGGGGCGCTTCAATACGAATAGGTGCGTCGCGGCGCCGGAGCGGTTCGCGGAGTTCGTGAATGCCGGTTGCCTGGGCGCGTTCTGCGTTTGCGGCGCGACGATCGTCCTCCGCCAAGTGGGCGGCCCGAATCAGGGTATTTCGGAGATCTCGGACGTTCCCGGGCCAGTCGTGGGCGGCGAGCTGACCGACCGCAGCTGGCGAAAGGACGCGACGGCCGATTTCCGGTTCCATCCGCCCGAGAAGGTCACGGGCGATGGCGGGGATGTCGCCGCGACGATCGCGTAAGGGCGGAAGTTCAATCACGAATACTTCGAGGCGATGGAAGAGATCTCGGCGAAACTTCCCTTCTTCCACGCACTCGTCGAGCGGGACGTGGGTCGCGGCAACGACACGGGCGTCGCTCTCTTCCCCGCCACCGGCAGCGCCGATGCGCCGGACCTGGTACCCGTCGAGGGCTCGAAGCAATTTCGGCTGCGATTCGAGGGGGAGTTCGCCGATTTCATCAAGAAAGAGTGTGCCACCGCGTGCGTCGATAAATGCACCATTTCGCTGTTTGACAGCGCCGGTAAATGCACCGCGCTCGAAGCCAAATAGCTCTGAGTCGACCAGATGTTGGGGGAGTGTTGCGACATTGATCGGAACCCACGGCCCCTCGCAGCGCGCCCCCTCGGTATGGAGTGCCCGGGCGACGAGTTCTTTGCCCGTTCCGGTTTCGCCGAGGATGAGCACCGGCGCAATTCCGCGAGCGAGTCTGCGGACTTGGCTGGCAACGCGGCGCATGGCGGTGGAACCGCCGATAAGGCCGGGGAGCGGCGCGGCTGGCTCTGGCTCGCTGTCGAGGGTGCTCGCGTCGAAGACGGTCAGCGTGGTCGCGCCGAGCGTGACGACGGTGCCGGGGCCCGCCCAAGCCTCAAGGACGCGCGCGCCGCCCGCGTAGGTGCCGTTTTTTGAGCCGAGATCGCGAATAAATAGGGAACCTTGGCGCTCGACGACCTCACAATGACGGCCGGAGACGGTCTCGTCGACGACGCGCACGTCGGCGCTCCGCGATTGGCCGAAGACAATCGGCGTGCTGCCGACCGGAATCCGCCGCGAACCGGTGTCGTCTTGGACCTCGATGCAGTGGGAGACTTTTCGCTCGTAGCGGGGGATTTCGAGCGTCGGATTGGAGCGCGTACCGGTTTGATCTTCCATCGGGTTCCTGGGTGCTTCCCGGTGGCGAAAGTCAGGACTGTCCCGATCGCTCCAAGGTGCCAGCGCCTTTCGGCCGGAGAGGGCGATCTGTTGCGAAAAAAAAAGGGCCCGAAGGCCCTTTTTTCCGTTTGGGAAGCGTTTCCGCCTCTCCGCTCACTCCTGCCCGATGGCGATTCCGAGGTTCTTGCGGAGCGCAAGGTAGGGGTCGCTGACCGAGAAGACGATGAGTTCCTTGAGCTTCTCCGACGGCGAGAGGTCGCCGGGGAGTTGGGGCTCGGCGGCAATGATCTTCTTCGCGATGTCGAGGTCGCCGCAGAGGACAAGACCGGCGCGCGCCGCGGTGACTTCGACCGCCTGGATCCAGCGCTTGAGGTCGGCCTTGGCGCCGTCCTGGACGAACTTCTGAACGACGACCTTACCGCCTGCGCCATGTCCGGCGGGACGGCGAAGTCGGGGAGGATCACCTTGATCGCCGAGAAGAGCATCAACTTCAGCTCGGCGAGCGTCGGGAAGAGGTTCTTCATGTAGTGCTCGCCGCGGTAGGTGGCGAGGTGCTTGCCGACGATGAACGTGAGCTCCTGGGGCGTGAAGCCGGTGAGCACCGTTTGACCGGCGACGGAGGCGGGCGGCGCCGTCGGGACGGCCACGAGGGCCCCCTGGACGTCGTTGCGGAGGTAGAGGTCGGGCGCCTGGACACCGAGGACCGTCGAAGCCCAGAAGAAGGTCTTCGAGAAGGTGACGGTGCTCTGGGCAGGGTCCTGCTTCTGGGCCGGATTGAGCGCCGGGAGCTTGCGCTCCGCTTGGAGGCGACGGGTGTTGGCGACGATGACCGCCGGCGTGATCATTTCGAAGATCTTGCCGATGTAGAGGTTCTCGTCCTTGTGGAAGAGGTTGCGAACCCACTGCTCGTTGTCGAGGCGGTTCTTCACCTGGACCATGCCGCGCTGGCGGTACTGCTCAAAGAAGCCACGTTCTTCGTCGTCGGCCTTGCCGAGGAAGGAGAGAGCGGCGCAGAGCGTCCAGGCGCGGTCGTAGTCGTGAATGCGGAGAGCGAGCCGGTAAAGGCTGCGGTACGCATCTTCCTTCATCGGATCCTTTTCGAGGAGCGTGAAGTATTCCGCGCGGGAATTCTCGACCTGATCGGTCACTTCATAGAGCTCGGCGAGGATCTGACGCTCGGTCGCATCTTCCGGCTTTTCGCGGGTCGCCATCTTGAACGCTTCAATGGCGCTGTTCGCGTCCTGAAGGCGGTCGCGGTAGATGAGACCGAGACCGTGCCAGAGGCTGTACGAGAGGTCGGCGTTCTGGACGTTCGCCGTCGCGAGACGACGGAGCATCTTGCGGTACGCGCGTTCGAGCTGCTTCCAATCCTTCGTATCCGTAAGGATTTTGTTGATGCGCTCGAAGGCTTCGAGGCGGTTCGGGTTCGCGTCGAGGGACTCGTTGAAGAGCTCGATGGCGCGGTCGGTGTCGTTGAGCTTGTCGGCGTCGCGATAGAGCTGCGCCATCGTGAAGAGGAAGATCGCCTTGCGGGCCGGCTCCTTCTCGATCTCGCTCATCGCCTGAAGAACATCGGCCATAGAGCCCCAGTTCTTGACCTGCGGATAGAGCATCAACAGGCGATTGAGGAGCGGGAGGTCGCTCGGTTTGAGATCCTTCGCCTCTTCAAGCGCTTCGATCGCCTTTGCGATGTTCTTTTCCGACTTCTCCCAGACATCGGCGATGTCCGAAAGCATGTCGAAACGCTGGTCGCCGTCCATGACGTCGTCGAGGATCATCCGCTTGAAGGCGACGACTTGCTTGAAGTCCTTCGCGTCCGAGTAGATGGCGACGAGCGCGTCGAGGGTCGGGCGGTGGCCGGGGAGGATTTCGAGGGCCTTGTCGAAGTTGGCAATCGCCTGCTTCGGCTGCCCTTGCTCCCGCTTGATCGAACCGAGCTTGAAGTAGACTTCGGCGCGGGCGTCGGTCTCCTCTTCGCCGAGGGAGGTGAGGACCTTCTGGAAGTTCGTGAGGGCGCTGGCCCAGTCCTTCAGGCGGAAGCTGACTTCGGCAAGACCTCG
>JAAFHJ010000282.1 GCA_013298325.1 Myxococcales bacterium
TAGTCGCAGCCGACGTAGGTCTTTGCGGTCGCCGCTTCCGTGCAGGTGACCGGGTCGCCGGAAACGAGCACGCCCCCGCCGTCGCCCGCGCCCGTGGAGCCCGAGTCGGGGTCGATCACGATCCCACTGTCGGGGTCGACGATGATGCCGCCTCCGTCGTCGCCACCGCCGTCCTTCGTGGCGAATTGACCTGTGCCTTCCGCTGTTCCGCAGGCAACCGCCAGGGCCGTGAGAACGAGCGAACTACCGAGGAGACCGAGAATGCGCATGGCGCCGCAACCTAGCATTCCTGGGGAAAGCGCAACCGAGATCGACGCTCGCTTGCACACTTTTCACGATAGACCGCGCCCGCTGCCACGCAGCAAAATCCCGAACAATAGCTTGCCGGACGACGCAGGTATCGTCCTCAGCGCGCGTCGGCGAGGAGGAGTTCCGCGATCGCTTCGACGGTAAGCGGTGAGCATCCTTCGGCTTTGTTGTTCACCGTCACAAAGACCTCCTTCGCGCCGATCTCAAGCGCCGCGCGCACGAGGGCGACCGCCTCCGCGCGCATCGCAGGCTGCGCTTCGACGATCCGATGAAACGGAGCAAATTCCGCCTTCTTGTCGGCGTAGCGGGCATGGCGTGGGAGCAGCAGTCGTACGACGACGGGGGCATCGGCCCGCGGGACAAACCGCTTTGCTTGGGTGCCTACCGACGGCATCGCCGTCCATTGGTTGTAGACGTGCCCCACGCGCGCTTCCCGAAGCACTGCCGCATATCTTGGCGAAAACAGATGTTCATTTCGGAGTTCGACGGCGAGCGGGAGGTCGCGCGGAAGCTCGCCGAGGAAGCGCTCGAGGGCCGCCGCGAAGGCGCCAGCGGTCATCGTCCCCGGCGCCATCGGCGGAAACTCCAGGACATGGACCGGCGAAAGCCGGCTGCCCAGCCACGGCGCGCGGACTTTTTCGAGAAAAAGCGGGGCGTTGAGAAAGGGGGCGGGCAAGGCGCTGCCATCGACGGGGGTCGTCGCCGTGATCGCGCGCCACACCTTCGCGAGGGGGCGAAAGTCGGCAGGGACGGAGGCCGCGTAGTCGGCGACGTCTCCAGCGCTCAAGGGGGCGTAGTAGCTCCGGTCGACGCCAACGGTCCGGAAAAGCGGTTGGGCGGCGTAGGCACGTAACCCATCGCGTAATAACGCTTTTTCGTGGGTCCCTTCCGCATAGACGATGCCGTTCCAGCCGGGAAACGTCCAGCTCGACGTTCCGAGGCGCACCTCCGGAAAGCGGGCAGCGAGCGCCGCTCCGAGCGCGTCTCGGCGGGCATCGCGGTGCGGTTCCGTCGGTGGAAAACGCGGGGTGGGCGCCACGGTCGGCGGTCCGACGTCAAAGAGACTTCGCTGGGTTGAAGTGCGCCCGCCGTCTCTCGCGACGCCGCCCCCAGCAATTTCGCTGGCGGTCGCGAACGGACGGTCCCTACCGGGGGGGCGCGCGGAAGCCACAGAATTCGTAGCGTTATTCGGCGGCCGCGCGGGTGGTGTCGACGATCACCTCTGCGGCCAACGGGGGCGTAGCGACGCGCGGAGGCGTTGCTTCAACGGCCTTTGGGCGGTGCCCGGCCGTAGCGCACTCCCGGACCAGCTCGACGACGGCGTCCATCGTCGGCGGGTCGTACAACATCGCGTTGTGGCCGACGTTGGGCCGCACGACGAGCGGGTAGCCGGCAAGGAGTGCCCCCTCGATCGGGATAACGACCGAGTCGCGGGAGCCGACGAAGGAGACGTGCGGCGTCGACACCGCTTGCGCACGTGCCCGAAGTTGCGTGAGAAATGCACCGTCTCGTTGCAGATCCTTCCCGACGAAAATCGGAAAGCGACGCGCCACCTCCGTCCCGCCGAAGGGGCTCCCGAGGCTCATCGTGCGAGAGACGCGATGCTCGCCGCCGAGCTCCTGGACGTACCAGCGGGCTGCAAGACCTCCGAGACTGTGCCCAACGATATGTACCCGAATATCCTCGGGAATCGTTGCAACGAGGCTTGCCAGTTTCTTCGCGATCCCGGTGACCGACGTCCCCGGAAGGTGCATGAAGGACGCCGACGCGATCCCGTCACGGGCGAGCCGTTCCCGGAAGGGGCGGAAGACGCCGGGGCTCGCGCAGAATCCGTGCAGGAACACGACGAGATCCTTCGGGCCGCCTGCCGCAGCCGCCTTCGGAGGTTTCGCCGTCGCGAGATCGTAGGGCATCAGCACGACTTCGTGCAGCGTCGCCAGCGCTTCGCGGGCCGTCGCACGGTCGAGGGGCTTCGGGCGCCCGCCGAACAAAAGTCCAAAGAGCATCGGGGAATGGGTCGTCCTGCCCTATTTTGCGGTGGCGGGCAAGTTTCCCGCGTCCGCCGCCGGACTGTCCGGGCACGATGCGTCGGAAGGCGCAACGTAAGTGCCCGGAATGCATGCTCCGTTGAGCGATCGAAAATGGCCCAAATGATCGTCTATGAGCCAAAGCGCGGCGGTAGGCGGGGGGCGATTTCGTGGGGTGCTCGCGCTCGCGGGGCTCCTCGGCTGCGGCGAGATCGCGCCGCTTTCGGGGGCCCCCTTCGAGGCGTCGAAGGCGGCACCTCTCGCTGATGCGTCGGCGCCGACTGCGATGGTCGATCCTGTCTCGACGGCGGCGCCATCTCCGACGACCCCAACGACCGGCCCGGTGCCGCCGGAGGAGGAGGTCGTCTACGGGATTGTCGGAACCGGCCAGTCGCTCTCCGTCGGTGCGCGCGCCAGCAACGCGATCTACCCGGCGATTCCGGTGGCGACCGCCGCCGGCCGCCATTGGATGCTGACCGGCCTCCGCGATGGCCGGGGCGACGTGACCGCATCCTCCACCTGGCAACTCACCGCGCTCGCCGACCCGATGCGAGGTGCACCGGCTGCAACTGCCTGGCCCAACAACGTCTTCTGCCAAAGCCCACATTCGGCTATTGCTGCCGCGCTCACGGCGAAGATTCCAGGAGTTCAATCGGTCCATACTGTGGTCGGTCAATCAGGGCAACCGATGTCAGGGATCCAGAAAGGGGGGGATCGACCGAGCTACGCGGCCTCGATCACCGAGACGGCGCGCATCGCCGAACTCCTCCGCGCGCGCGGCGTCCGCTTCGAGATCCTCGCGGTCGTTCTTACCCATGGCGAGAGCGACTACGGCAGCAAGACCTACGGTGACGAACTCCTCCGCCTCCAAGAAGACTACGACCAAGACCTGCGCGCGATTACCGGGCAGAGAACGAGCATTCCCCTCGTAATGACGCAGCCTTCCGCCGGGTGGCCGACGCCGGCCGAGGAGGCGTCGAACATCCCGCAGGTCATGCTCGACGCGGTCCGCGCCCACCCGCGCGAGCTCGCGCTCGTCGGTCCGAAGACCGGCCTCGCCTACGTGCCGAACGACTTCCACCTCGCCGCCGAAGGGACCGTCGAACTTGGGACTCAGGTCGGGGACTTCCTCGCGGAACGACTCCTGCACCCAGACGTGCTGACGGAACCGTTTGCCCCGAATGCAGCTTTGTTTACGACGATCTCGAGTGAAGTAACAGAGGTGAAGGTTACACTGAACCGTCCCGCGACGGTCGATCGTTCGCTCTTTGGGACGACCCACTCCACACACCACATCGGCTGGCAGAACGGGCTCGGTTTTGAGGCAAAAGCGGCGAACGGCGCCGAACTCCCGATCTCCGACGTCGTCGTCACCGGCGACCAGGCGCGGATCACGGTCGCGGGGACGCCAGCCGAGATCAGCTACACGCTCTTCGGGGACGGCCCCGGTACGATCCGGCGCGGCGCCCTCCGCGACGAGCGCGGGCGGTGGCTCGTTCAATTCCGAATCAGACGCCCGTGACAGCGAGGCGTTCGCGGGTCACCGTCGCCAGGTCCCGCTGGCCGAACGCGGTCCGTACTTCGTCGGGGATTTTCACCGGCCGCCCACGGCGCGCGTCCAGGTAGACCCATAGCGTCTTGCCGCGGGCAACGACCTTCCCGTCGCTCCGGCGAACAAACTCGCTCAGCCGCGTGCACTGGACGCCGCGCGCGTCTTCGAGCCAGGTGCGGCCGTCGACGATGTCGTCGCCGCGGACCGACGTCAAGTAGTCGACTTCCTGGCGGCGCATCACGAACAAAGCCCCTGCTTTTTCGTAGGTTTCGTGACTCCAGCCGACCGCTTCCGAGTGACCGACGGCGAGTTCCTCGATCCAGCGCACGTAGACCTGGTTGTTGACGTGCCCCTGGACGTCGATGTCGACCGGTTCGACCTGAAAGGACCGCGTGTAGCTCATGGCACTCGGGGCTACCACGCATCGAGGCGGCGCTTCGCTGCGCATCTTGTTTACACCTGTCCCAGATAGCGCGAAGGTATCTTCGCACGCCGCCCCACCATGCCTGTTCCGCGCCCCACCCCGCAGCCTCCGTCGTCGCGACCGGCGACCGACACCGAAGAGACGGTTCGCGCCGATCTCTTCACGCTGCTTGGCGCGGAGGCGCCCCAGAGCCGCCCCAGCGATGGCCGCGACGAAGCAACGGCGACGCTCCCCGATGCCGTTCCGCCGCCGATGCGCCGGCCCCAGGACACACTCCCGTTTTATGGCGACTCTTCGCCGAAGGCGCCCTCGGTGGTGCCGCCCCCGTCGGCGGTGCCTCGGCCGTCGGTCGTGCCTGCGCGGATCGTCCCGGAACCGAGCAACGTGCGGATCGCCCGGGCGATGCACGCAGCCGAGTTTGGCGATGCCCCGCTCGCGATCCGGCTCGCGACCGCGCAGAGCGGAGGGCCCGACGCGATCGCTGCACTCTGCACCGATGATGCGCGGGTCGTCCATGAAGCGCTCCTGGCGCGTGCCGACTTCGCCCCCTCTCATCGTGCGATACTTGCTCGCTTTATCGGCTCGGCGACGCTCCCCGCGTTCGTGACGCGCGGCGGCGGAACGATCGACCCGCCGACGCTTCTCGACCTCCTTGCCAACCCGATCCTTTCCGTCGCGTCCCTCGCGCCGCAGGTTGGTGGTTGGCCCCTCGGCGATCTCTACAAACTCGTCCACGCGCCTGAGCTCGACACGGCCGCGATCCTGCGTGCGCGCTCGCTTTTCGCCGCTGTCTTTGTGATGAGCGACGTCGGCGATCAGCTCGCCGTCCTCCTCACGTACGACGGCGCACCGCTCGCCTGCCTCCCCGCCGATCATCGCCTGCCGGAGGCGCTCTACCTGCGTGTCGTCGCCCTCGCTACGCTCCCGCGGGGGCTCATCGTTGCGCTTGCCGGCCACCGCGCAACGCCGGCGGCGGTGCTCGCGAGGCTTGCCGAGCTTCCACGTACGCGAAAAGACGCAACGATTCGAGACCTTCTCGGCATCCACCCGTCGACGCCAAGCGACGTGCGCGCCTTCCTCGGTGCGCTCGGGTGATCCGGAAGACGGCGCGTCGGGCGATGTGCGGGGCAATTGCCGTCGCGCTTTCTGGGTGCAGCGCGACCGAACATCCCAGAACGCTTACGGAAACGGTCGGTGCCAGCGACGTCTCCTTTCTCTACCCGCTCCCTACAGAACGGGCCGAACGTACCGCGCTTCTCGGTCTCGATGCCGCCGGGCGGCGCGGCGCGCTCCTCCCTCACGCGCTCTACCTTGGTCTTCCGCCCCTCGACACCCTCGCCAGCAACGAGGAACTCTACCTCCTGCAGCGCGTCGTCGGCGTCCGTCTAGATCCGTGCTTTCCGGCGCCGAGCGCGCCCGGCGGCTGTCTCCAGACGCTTCGCGTCGTCGTCCAGCCGGTCGTCCCCGCCGACGGTGCCAGCCTCACCACGACCGACCTCGCGCTCCACTTGTTCTACCGACTCGATGGCGATGAACTTCCAGGACTTCTTCAGGATTTGGCAGTCGAGCGCCGGACGGCCGGGATCGCCCGCGAAGACGACTTGCCCAACGGTGGTGCCCATCCGCTCCTCGTCCGTGAGGGAATTTCCGGCCCCTTTGCCGGTCGCCTCCGCGGCTGGATCCTCGACCATGCCGGCGCCGACAGGCTCTTCCGCGTGACGTTCATGGGGCGCGAGCACGTCGGGCTCACGTGGCGGTTTGGCGCCTTTTCCGTGGAAGACAAACAGCTTACTCCGCTCAAAGTTCCGCTACTTTCGGTCACCGAACAGACGTTTACCAATCACGATTTCGCCGGAGAGACGTTCGTGAACGCCGGCACGCTTCCGGTCTCGCCGTCGACCGCCGACGTGAAGCTCCTTTTCGATCCCAGTCGTTTTCGAGCCGCCCCGGAAGCGGAGCGAAACGTCGCCATCGACAATGCATTTCGCGTGGAAAATCCGGATTTTGAGACGCCGGAGAGCATCGATTGCGCCACCTGCCACGCCGTCGCTCCGGCGCTTCACCTCGCGCAGATGAGCACAGGGGCCTCCGTGTCCGACCGCGCCTATCGGCGCCCGAACGGGACGACGCCGACCGGTGCGACCGTTACGAAGACGAACGAACTTCGCGCATTTGGTTATTTCGGAGCAAGGCCATCGATCAGCCAGCGGGCCGTGAACGAAACGGCGGCTGTTGTCGCTCGCGTGAACGCCGCTGTTCGGAAGTGAGTGGCGGGTCCTACGTGTCGCAGCGCACCGC